>JBDTTW010000156.1:0-14549 GCA_039930405.1 bacterium | reverse complement strand
CAGCACCAACCAGCAAGGTCGAGGCAGATGGGCTTTGATGCGCCATCACGGTCCGCCGTTCGCCAGTCTCAAACCAGCTTTTGGGAGTCAAAAAGATAAAAATCAGAATAACAACGCACAGGATGTCCCATTGCCAACTACTTCTGGCGTAATTCCAAAAAAATAGCTTTTTAAGAGTTGTCAGCACTGTGGTTATTCACTCACGAAGCTAATTCAGCAAGCGCCACGCCAAGGCCTGGCGCAGCGGGATTCATTCTAACTGTGGCAAAAATCCCTGTAAATCAACTTGAAGTGGCTTATTACAATTGGACTGCGGCGGCGTGCTCAACAATGTGACCGTCACGCATTTGTATTATTCGTCGGCACATTGCTGCGGCTTCCGGATTGTGAGTAATCATGACGATGGTCTGGTTGAACCGGTAATTCAATTCCTGAAACATATTAAGGACGAGCGCTGAGTTTTCCGAGTCCAGGTTTCCGGTTGGTTCGTCGGCCAGCACGATCGCGGGTCGCGTTACGACGGCCCGGGCCAAAGCCACGCGCTGTTGCTCGCCGCCTGAGAGTTCAAGAGGTTTATGGTGCAATTTGTCCTGCAGTCCCAGCAGACGCAAAACTTCGCGGCGCCTTTCGGGATCTTCGCCGCCGTTGCCGTGAATTCGTTCGGCCAAACGCAAATTACCTTCGGCGGTAAGCGTCGGGAAGAGATTGAAGCGCTGAAACACAAAACCAATTTTGCGGCGGCGGATGTCGGTGCGCTTCGCGTCTGACGCGGCGGTCAAATCTTCCCCGTCAACAACAATCTTGCCGGTAGTCGGAGTCAACAAACCGCCCAGCAAGTGCAGCATTGTCGACTTACCGCAGCCCGACGGACCCATGATGGCCACGAATTCACCTTCATGAACTTCGAGCGAGACTCCTCTCAACGCCGGCACATCTACTTTGCCGACGCGATAGGTCTTGGTCAGATTGTCTGCTTGTAGAATCGTTCTCATTAGCATTAGAGATCCGTGCTCTGCAGACGGCGGCCGGCGCTAGTTAGCAGGGACGGAAGATGTTAATACATGCAGCCGTTTAATAGCTACCGAAGCGAGATGGGAACTTATTTAGGTGTGACTGCGGCTTTGTTCCGTTGCCGGGCGTCCAGGTCCACTTCAGCTAATTGCCACCTGTTCTCCAGCACAAAAGCTTCCGGGCGGAATTCCTTATCGACGTCAACGGCGGCGGGCGTTTGATAGCTAATGCTCAACTTATAATGATCGTGAGGTCGAGTAATCTCGATTCGAGCAGGCAGTCGCGTCTGTCCACTTTCGCCGATTGGCTTCTCGTCCCAATAGGAAACGTCGGTAGTCAACAGGCCGTTCTCGTCAAATGATTGAATGCGCGCCAGGCGAATTCCATTGACCCGGTCAAACCAAAAGCGGCGCAACAAACGAGCGTCATTTGTGCCGGCCTGGGAAACTTCTTCGAGCAGGTAATAACCTCTCACTACCCGCGCCCCTCTTTTTTCCGGGCGACTGTCAGCTTCTTCCTGATAAAACTCGCTTTGCACATAAGTCAAACCGTTCTGCGATCCAACCACAATCGGGCTGATCATCAGCGCATCAGTTAGGTGTTGGGGACGCAGATTGGAAAGCGCATTGACGGTTTGCTTCTCATTCATCGTCCCCTTCTTGCCTTTTTGCGTGGCGGGCTCTGCCGCGTCGCCGTCCAATTTTTCATAGACTGCGCTGTTGGTTCCTTTCACAAAACGACGATACTTGTCGTCGCCCTGCAGGACAGCCACGCGAAACGTCTCGCCGTTCGAGGTCATCTGCGCAATATCTTTGGCAATGAACGGCACCGCAATAATCAAATAGATCTGGCCCGGACGTTGCAGCGTGACCGTGCCGTCTGCTTGCTTGTACTTCTCGGCAATACCTGACTCGGCGAATGATGTGTCTTCGAATTCGATGTCCACTTTTCCATGCAGCGAACGCACCGTCGCGAGCCGGTTGACTTCGGTGATCAGGCGGCTCTTGGCTGCTTCGCTTAGCGGCGTGAGCAACTGCGGCACCTGCACCTTCTTATGGGTGCCAAACAGTCCGCAGCCCGCATTAAACGCAACTGCAAATGTTAGTAACAGGAAAAATGAAGCGCGAACTGAGGAACGCAAGTTCGCAGCGATGGAGTTGGGCATTGGCAAAGTTCTCGGGGAAACTAGCGCTTGTCTATAGTAAGCAAAACAGTGGCTCAAGCTAACAAAGAGGATTTTTGTTGTCAACGCAACGATCTTTGGCGAATCACAGCGCAAGTTCCGGTTTGCCAAATCTGTGCCGCAGCTTATTGACGTTTTTAAGAACGCGCGGCTGGCTGACAATCCTGCGTTCAAGTTCTTGTCTGCCGGGAAAGTCGAGCAACATGATCCCCAACAGGATTGTCAAAATGCCCTGGCCGGGCACGCCGGGTATCGACATCACAATTCCCAGTGCGACTAACAAAACGCCCAGGATGTTCTTGCCGATGGCTCCCAGCAGCCGAATCGCCGGATGTCGACCGGACCAAAACTCATTTGGCCGATCTTCCTGGAAATAATCGGGCGGAATCTTGACGAGGATGAAGGAAACAATCCCAAGGCTGATCGCGAAGGTGACGACGAAAAGCAAAATTCCGAGCAGCGCGCTCTGCCACGTCACCATTGAAATCGAAGTCAGCATCCGGCGCAGTGTCTCCATCGTCCTTAATTAATTTCGCGGCGTTCCGCCAGCAACGAATCCAACACTTCTCGCACAACTGATTGGGCTATCGGCGGAAGTTGAAAGTCTGCCGTGATTGCGACTTCCCAAAACTCGTCAAGCCCTTTCGCTCCCGCACGCTCGAGCGCATAAGCCTGGACCAACAAGTCAATTACATCGGCTGCCTTCACAATGCGCGCCTCGATGCTTTGCCGCTGTTCATAATCGTCGTACAGCTTTTGGTAATCCGCTTCGGCTGGGCCGGCACCAGCGATAATGTCCGCGAAGGCCTTACCCTCCGCGAGCTTTCTCGCCTCGGCGCCAAAATAGTGTGTGGCAGTTCTGGGCATGTCACCGACTCGGGTCTCAGCCCAGTCGTGCACCAACGCCAGGCGCAGCACGCGCTCCATTTCAATCTGCAGACCACGCGCGGCCATCTCGTCGGCCAACAACATCGCCGTAACGCTCACCCCAAAAGAATGCGCTGCCACCGACTCGGTTCCATTTGGGAGTCCGCGCAGCGTCCAACCCGTGCGATCGAGGCGCTTCAGGCGTTGCAGCTCAATTAAAGTGTTCAGCATGACCAGGTACTACTTTAACGTGCCCTGGTGATGAGCAACAAACACCAGCGGTTCGCGCGCCGCTGAAATAACAAAGCGGCGGCGCGATTGCTCGCGTCGCCGCTTACTCGTTGTTTCGGAAGTCGAACTACTGTTTCGTTGTGCTCGCGCTGGCAGATTGCGTCAGCATCAGATTGAATGTCGTACCTTTTTCCAGGTGGAGATTCCCGCCTTGCAATGACAGCACCGAGCTTCCTGCGACCGAGGTGTTGCTAGACTGCGAAATCTGAATACCGCCCAACGACCGACCGACGCCGGTAGCGGTGTTGCCGACGACGTTGGCAGTTGAATCTACTGTCGAACCAACCGCTGCCGTTGTGCCGCCTACGACGTTACCGACCGTCGACGTCGTTGAATTGACTACGCCGCCAAGCAGGTTGCCATTGCCAGATGACGAACTGCGAGAACTGCCCGAACTCGCCCGCGCGGAGGTTGTACTGCCGGCATCGCCGGCAAAAAGATCCTCATCGTTGGCCCGCGCCCGGGCCGAGCCATTGACCACCGAAGTGATGGTCGCGGCAATCGGCATATTCAAAGAACCGCCTTCGAGGCGATCAAAGAGAAGTCCAATCCGCGATTCGGCGCTGCTCTTGCCCCTCTGGCTCACTTCCGTAACGTGGCCTACCAGCCGCGAACCTTTGCTGACGACTGTGCGGCCTTGCGCTTTGATCGCCTGCGTTGTCTTCAAAACAACCTGATCGCCTACTTTGGCCTTGCGCGCATCGATCGTGCTTTGCAGTTCGCCCACCAGGCGCGTTCCTGAATCCAGGTTGACGCTCTTATTCGCGGCGCCCGAAGTTTGACTGCTCGCTTCGCCACGTGCACTCGTGTTCGCAGTCTGCGCATTCACTGCAAAGCCACAAACAAGCGTAAGGCTGATTGCCAGGATGGTTCTTTTCATTGTTCTCACCTCTCAGTTTTTCGCCGCGAGTGGGCGTTAATAGTCAAAGTTCGTTTGGGAGAATTTGAATTAGTTCGTTCGTGAACTGTCGTAGCTACAGCGAAACCCAGCGGTCGGGGAGACCATGACGTTTGCTAGTCTCAGGATGAAAGAAGTTTAGAGGGCGTTGCCGGGACGACGGCTACACACAAGTTGCAAGTTTATTGCAAATGCAAATTACGGGACGAGGTAATCGCTGGGAGGGGAAGGCCGGCGGTGGAATGCTGTTTTCGATTTAGCTGGTTGCTAGCGACAACCGTCGTGTTCGCAGCCGCAACCGATTTCCATCACATGCGACTTCTCGGCGTTCTTGCAGTATTCGCTGCAGTACTTGCTGTTTTGCTCGGCCGGACAATCGCAGGCTGGATGGGCGCAAATGTTTTCCTGATTATCTGCCATAACCTACCGCCGCTTTCTGTGGGTCTTGCTGCGCTTGATCCTAAAACTCCAGCAGCATGCGGTCAAGTAGTCATCGACGGATTTAGGGTGCGGGGCGAACCACAATTGTGCGTTGCGCATTGCCCAGCGTTAGCACCAATGGGCGATCTATTTGCAGCGGATGTTCTTCGCCGTCGATGCTGATAAGAAGATTTGTAGTCGGGTGAGTAACCGCGGTTGGGTTTTCAACCAGAGGTGCGACGCGCGGCAACAAGTTCGTCGCGATGATGCGCCAGGTTGACGGTGAACAACGAATGCGAATACCGGGCGTGTCCGTTTCAAACGCTTCGCCCACCGCGAGCGCGTCCGCCTTGAATAATCCTTCACCGCAGCGCACACCGCTGGTGTCGTAGAAGGTCACCAATCCCGACACCAATGCGTAAGAAACCGAGCTCGAGTTTTTGACGACCATGCGAATGTTGGTGACCGGCGAATCCGTCGTGCCATTGAGCGCGGTCGTGCGTAAAGATCCTTCGAGCGCAGAAGCGCCGGCGGCGTCAAGCGCCACGGCTGTATCAGTCAGCGCCACGCGCCGCTCGCCGGACTCTGCCGGTTGTTGGGCCATTACGCCGATTGATGTGATTGCGAGTAGCAACGCGAGCATCATGATTTTCATTAGTTGTCGCTCCAGTTCTTAACCGCGGGATGTGCAAAGGATGGCAGGCATTCTAGTGCCAGACTCAGTCACTAGCAACATTATCCGGTTGACTCAGCTTCGCTTCTCACCACCGGCAAGAGCGCAGCGCCACGCGGAAGTATGAAACCCTTCGCGGCGTTATCAATCTGAGCCATCACTTCAACGAGCGAGTGAGCAGGATTCATATGCATCTCGCGCACCTTTTCGTCCGGCAATTCTGAAGCAAGAAAGATTCGGTAGCGCTCAGCCTTCGTCAGCAAAGACCACGCGGTTTGCCCGTTTACCTCATAGCTCTCGCGTAGCCGCGCGGCCAGGGCACGCGAATCGTTCTCCGCAAACCATTTCAGAAAATCCGCGCGACCCAGGCCATCGCTACATTCCGCCAGCAACACGATCGTGCCGCCTTCGTTCGTCGCCTGCGCCGCCATCTCGAGTGCTTTGTGCGCCTGGATCAGGTTGATGTCCCAGGGAGAACCGCCACAACTAACGATGACTACGTCGCGCCGTTCAGCGATGTGGACAGAATGCGTTGCCAGGTATGATTCGCAGCCCGCGTGATGTGCGGCGCGCCAGTGGCCTGCATAAACGTTGACCACGCGTCCGCGCTCATCGACGATGGCATTCACGCTAAAGCGTGGCTCAATCAGGGCGGCGACGCGCTCGCATTCTTCGTTGACTGCGTTGCCGTCTAACTTGCCGGTACCGACGCCAGCGCGCCGTCCACCGGTTGCAAAGTCGAGCGCCAGCACGTGCGTAGCTTCAATCGATCGCGCCGAGGCAAGTCCCGGACAGATCGACTTGCGGCCGCCGGTGAAGCCCGCAAAATAATGAAAACCGATCGCGCCGGTGAGTATGACGTGAGAAAAATCCTTGAGTGCACGGTTAACTTCGAGGGGGATGCCGCCGGTTGTGACACCAAGCGAAATGAGAGCACCTGAATCATAGGCATCGTGATCAAGAGTGCGCACACGCTGAGCGATGAATGGTGTCAACAACTCATTTTTCTCTTCGTCGGTTACGCGGCGATGTATGCCGGTAGCAAAAATAACCGCGATGTCTGCAGGCGCCACACCTGCTTGAATTAAGCGGCGGACGAGGAGGTTGATAATCTGGGCGCTGCCGGTGGCGCGCGTCGCGTCTGAGACAACAATAAGGACGGTATCGCCGGCAGAGAATAGATCGTCGAGCGGCGGCGACTCGATTGTGTCGCTAAAGGCCGCGCCAATCTCAACATCGGTTAGCGGTTTTTCGTTAGCGGGATTTGTTTCCAGTACCTGGAAGCGTGAGGCGTCAAAGGTAAAAGTCTGTGTGCCGCGTCCATAGCCTAATTGTATTTCACTCATCAAGGAGTCTTTCGACGGAAGGAATTACGCAACCACTAGGCGCCAAACTCGATCAGCGCGCGCTCGATGACATGCAAAGAAGCAAAATCAGTTTCGCCGGCTGTTCGTGCTTCGGCCAGCCATTTGCGAAGTTGCCGGGCTTCTTCGAGCGAGGTAATGCGGCAGGCTCCGGTCAGGGCGAGCGTGACCAGCGCATCCGGAGCGCCATGCGTGACCAGCGCAGCCTGCAACGCTGCCTGTTCCCGAAGATCGAGTGTGAGCAGAAGCTTGATCTCCATAAACCGTTCACTGAGCCGCTGTCATAGTTTGGAAGTTGTTCAGATTTGGTCGAGCGCCTGAGTGATATCCGAGATTATGTCCGCCGCCGCTTCAATGCCGACTGCAAAACGCACTGTGGCCGCAGAAACACCCGCGGCCTGGAGTTGCTGATCACTAAAGCCCGCGTGCGATGAATAGATTGGATAGCTGGCCAGCGTCTCAACGCCGCCGAGCGAAGGCGCAGTACGCACGAGCTCCAGCGAATTGAACAGCTTTTCAACTTCGGGCTCACCGCCAACCACATCAATCGCCACGACGCCGCCGAAGCCGCTCATCTGCCGGCGCGCTAATTCGTGACCCGGATCGTCTTCGAGCCCGGGGTAGTAAACGCGCGCAACTTTTGGATGTTGGCGCAACGCGCGCGCCAGCGCCAACGCGTTCTCGCAGGAGGCGCGCACGCGCAGAGCGACCGTTTTGATGCCCCTCGAAAGAAGATAAGCAGCGGCAGGATCAAGCGTAGTGCCGACCATCACCGAAGTCTGTCGGGCGCGATCGATAAAATCCTTGGCGCCGGTCAACGCGCCGGCAGTCAAGTCCGAGTGACCACCCAAATATTTTGTGGCGCTGTGCATGACCGCATCAATGCCATACTCAATCGGCCGTTGCAGCACGGGCGAGGCAAACGTGTTATCGACCACGGAAAAAATTTTCGCCTGGCGACAAACGTCCGCAACCATGTCCAGGTCGACGATGCGATTGAGCGGGTTCGCCGGCGTCTCAAACCAGAAAACTCTTGATCGCTCACCTGCGATCTCAGCGAGATTCGGAATTTCGTCGAGTGAAATAAAGCGCGTATTGATTCCCAAATGGCTGAAAACTTTCGTGAGCAGCTTCACCGTGCCGCCGTAAATTGAGTCGCAGGCGATAACTTCATCGCCCGCCTGGCACAAGGTCGCCAGTGCGCAGAATGTTGCCGCCGAGCCTGAAGATGTGACCAGCGCCAGCTCAGCGCCTTCAAGTTCAGCAATTTTTCTTTCTGCCTCAGCCACGGTGGGATTGGCGTAACGTGAGTAGAAGTACGCGTCCGACAACTCCCCGCGTGCATAACGCCGCATTTGATCAAAGTTTTCGAAGGCAAAAGTGGCGGTATGAAAAACGGGAGAGACAACTGCACCGTGCGGCTGTTCCTTGGTGCGTTCGCCACCGTGGACCGCCAACGTAGCTTGGGAGAGTTTATTTTCCGGCGTGGAGTTGTTGGCAGTCATGCAGTGCAAGCTCGGGAGCAAAGCTGGAGAAGCGCAGCCAGCTTAACAAATCTGCCGAATGGAAAACAGAAATAATGGTGGCGGACTGGCAAAAGGTCACAGCGAGAGCGGCCTCGCTGCATCTCTTTATGACAGCCGCGCGATCGCTTTCTGCGCCAGCGTTTTCGATTTGTTTATTTTGCTGGTCTGATCCCCCGAGCCGCCAATGCTGATGCGTAGATAGGCACTCCCTTTGAGTACGTAGAGTGCGCCACCAACCCGGCTACCAATCCAAAAAGCGTCGTCGCCTACGCCCGCTACCTTTTGCGGCGGCGCACCTTCGTCCTCTTCTTCTTCGCCACGACTCCCGGCCTTTTTGTCTTTGTCGCGATCTTTCTTGTCGCGCTCGCGTTCTTTTTCTCCCGCGCTACCTTTCTGAAATGTTTCGCGCCAAAAATCCCTGGGGTCTTTCGCGTCGGCGCCATCGCCTTTCTGGGCCACCAGCAGGCTGATGGAATTCGAAAAAGTCGGCAGCGTGAAAAAGCATTGCGAGATCTGCAAACCGCCGCCCGCTTGTCCGCTCAGCTTCGTTTCTTTGACAGCTTCGCCCTGGACCGTCTGAATTTCTTTACTATCCAACATGGCACACGCATCAACTTTCGGCTTCACCGCCGTTGCGACCTGGGCCGCCGACGGAGAACCCGTCGAAGTTAATTGGCCCGGGCTCGCTTGTGCTGAGCTGTTTTCAGAAGTGGCCGAAGACGTATTCGTGGGTTGTGTAGTGGTCGAAGTCTTGCACGATCCGATGGCAACGAACAAGAGACAAGACGAAAGCATAAAAATCCAGCGCATAAGCACGCTCCTTCAAACAAAGAATTGAAAGTGTGAGCAGGCGAATTCTTGCACGGCGCTGTGCCCATCGCAAGGAGTCCTATCCTGCAGGGCCTATCAATACGAAATGGACCTTGAGAAAAACTTGAGACTGGCTGATTAGCCCAAGATAGCCGGCATTCCAAATAAAAAAGGCCACGCAGGTGGCCTTCTACATAATTGGGTTTAGCTAAACCAACCTTACAACGCTGCGACGCCGTTGACGTGATTAAAGTCCTTGTAGAGTTCATTGTATTCGCGCAGTCGATGCTCGATAAGCCGCGGCATTTCATCGACCTCATTGAGATTGATTATCGCGTTCACGTTGTTTAGAAATGCTGCGTGCGGATCCATAGTTCGCAGTGATGGCGACAAGAGGACAAAGAAGACTCGGCGGCGCTGAGCTGGTCTGAGAATGCTGATCTCACGTGTTACATAGACAGCGCCCTGTTCCACTGGTTCAAAGCGCGCGTCCAGGACCACTACGTCCAATTGATTTTCACGCATGCGGTCCACTGCCTGGCGCGTCTCGTTGGCAACAAAAACTTTGTAACCGTCGTCGGTAAGCGCGCGCGCTACGCTTTCGCGATTCTCCTCCAGCACGCACACCAAAGCTTTTCGTGGGTTCCAGGATGGCCTGACAACTTCCGAGGCATTGCCATTGGGAAGGGATTGGCCAGCAAGTTTGGAAAGTAATTCCAGCAGCATGTCTGCGCCTGAGGCGCTGGGCTTCGCGTCCTGGCCGCTGCCCTCAACTTCAAAAAGCGGCGCCGGATTTGGCTGTTCAAAATGCGAACTCCCGGTTGCGGGCGAATCCCCCAGGGCCATGCCACTTTGCTCGAGGGCCGGATTCGGCGTGGCAAACTCGACGGTGCTGTTACATTTCGGGCAACGAATACTGAAGGCGCCGGTGGGCACCTTCGTTTCATCGACCTGCAATCGTGAAGCGCATTTCTGACAGGAAATAATCATAAAGTGAAAGTTATCAGCTTGAAGTTTTTTTCGAGAGAGTCAGTCGATCATGTTGAGCATCGATCCGCTTTCAGAAATTGCATTCAAGGGCACTGCACCGCCGCCCTTTTGCATGAATTCCTCTGCGGCTGTCACGCCTTTCAGCGAAAGCAGCAGATTGTTTTGATTGGTTGCGAAAGCCAGTCCGTCTTCCAGGCTGACGCGTCCGGTTTCGATCATGTACTTGATGACAGTGTCAAAGTCCTGCATGCCATCAAGTTTTCCATCGCGCATTGCATCCAGCAAAGACTTGCCATCAGCCTCGCCTGCCTCGACGTATTCGCGAGTACGCGGACTCGAGCGCAATATTTCAACTGCCGCGATGCGGCCGCGCCGATCTGCACGAGGAATTAGGCGTTGGGAAATAATGTAGCGAAAGGTTTGGGCCAGCCGAGTGCGAATAACAGCCTCCTCGTTCTTGGGATAGAGACCAATGATGCGGTCAACCGTTTTCGAAGCATCGATGGTATGCAGGGTGGAAAGCACCAGGTGGCCCGTTTCCGCAGCTTCTAAAGCAATTTCAGTTGTTTCAAAGTCGCGCATTTCGCCGATAAGAATGACTTTCGGAGCCTGGCGCAGAGTGGCGCGCAGTGCCGACGGAAAGTCGCGGGTGTCGTGTCCAACTTCGCGTTGATTAATCGTCGAACTCTTATGCGAGTGAAGGTACTCGATTGGATCTTCGATGGTCACGACGTGGTAGTGCTTTTTTTCATTGATGAGGTCAATGATCGCAGCCTGCGTGGAGCTCTTTCCCGAACCGGTTGGACCAGTCATCAAGACCAGGCCGTTTCTTAGTTCGGCAATCTCGGCCAACTGGTCGGGAAGTCCCAATGACTTGATCGTCGGAATGTCCGTAGGAATTACGCGCATGACGATTGAATAGACACCGCGCTGTTGAAAAATATTGACGCGAAAACGCGCCCGTGAAGGAAGCGAATAGCTAAGGTCAGCAGTACCAGTGCGCGCCAGTCGCTCGGCGGCATCAGGGTTACCATGCATCAGCGCCATCGCTATGATCTCAGTTTGATAAGGCGTCAGTTTCTGCATCCCCAAAGGCTGCACCGGCGTGAGCTTACCGTTGACTTCCACTTGCGGAAGTTGGCCGACGGAGAAGTTCAGATCACTGATCTTTTCGGCGACGAGCAGCATGCGCTCGATGATGGGCGGCAGATCGAAGAAACTCATTAATTTGTAACCCCGGAAGAAACTGTTGGAACGCGTCGGGCGGGAGGGCAGCCACTTGGGGCACCCTGGTTGGCGCAGCAATTCTCGCGCACAACATTGTCAAACGCAAGTTAAAAATGTCGCGCCGAGCATCTTTCGTAGTTTTTGTATGGTTGTTTTGGCCGTTAACGAGCCCAGAGGTCGCTTATTAGCGCGACCGCATCGGCACCGGCGGCAATGACGGCGTCTCGATTGGCTGCGTTGATGCCACCAATGGCCACTAAGGGCTCCGGAATGGCTTGCCGAACTGCGGCAAGTCCAGCGAGACCGACAACAGGATTTGAGTTGTTTTTGGTAGCAGTCGAAAAGATTGGACCGATAGCCAGATAATCAATAGGCAGCCGCGCTGCTTGTTTCGCCTGCGCCAAATCGTGAGTCGAAAGGCCGATGATTACATGGTTACCAAGCAGGCGACGGGCGGCTTCAACCTGCAGATCATCCTGACCGAGGTGTACTCCATCCGCATTAACGGCAAGGGCGATGTCGACGCGGTCGTTTATTATGATCTTAATGCCGTGACGACGCGCGACCAACATGGCCTGCTCGGCTTCACGATAGAACTCGCTGGACGAGAGATCCTTTTCCCGTAGTTGAACGAGTCTCATCCCTCGGCTCGCGAACTCCGCCACCTGATCTGCATGTGAACGTCCGGACAAGAACTTGTCCGTAATTGGGTAGGTTCGGGTGGCGTCGAGCAAGTCCAGGAAAGCTGAGTTCACGATGACAAGTCTCTTAAGTCTCTTTGCGCTTGGGTCGCTCATTGAATCGCAACACGCGTTTCCGCAAACGAATATTCTTTGGCGTCACTTCCACCAGTTCATCGTCGCCAATAAACTCGATCGCCTGTTCGAGCGACAGTTCTTTGGGTGGGACTAAACGCATTGCCTCATCCGCGGATGCCGCGCGCATGTTCGTTAGCTTCTTTTCCTTGATCGCGTTCACGTCGAGATCGACGGCTCGCGCGTTCTCGCCGATGATCATGCCTTCGTAAACCTTTGTGCCCGGCCGCACAAAAAGCGTCCCTCGTTCCTGAAGATTGAAGAGCGCATAGGTCGTTGTCTCGCCAGTGCGGTCCGAAACGAGCGAACCAGTTGCGCGGCCGCGTAGAGTTCCCTGCCAATTATCCCATCGGAGAAAGAGAGTATTGAGCAGACCCGTGCCTTTAGTCTCAGTCAGGAATTCATTGCGAAAGCCGATCAGACCGCGCGATGGTATTTCAAATTCCAGTCGAACGCGTCCCGTGCCGTGGTTCACCATCTTGGTCATCTGTCCCTTTCGGCGGCCTATGGCTTCGGTAACGACCCCAATAAACTCGTCCGGGCAGTCGATAACGACCAACTCGATCGGCTCGAGCGTTACGCCGTTGCTCTGGCGTGTGATCGCCTCAGGCTTGGAAACCTGAAGTTCGTAGCCTTCGCGTCGCATCATTTCGATCAGAATCGACAATTGCAATTCGCCGCGACCAGAAACCTTGAACTGCTCGGGAGCCTCAGTCTCTTCGACTCTAATGGCTACGTTGCCCAGCACCTCACGATCGAGGCGTTCCTTTACCTGCCGCGAAGTTACAAACTTTCCATCTTTGCCGGCGAAAGGAGAGTTGTTCACACTGAAAATCATGGAGATGGTTGGCTCGTCAACTGCGATCGCGGGCAGCGCCTGTGGGTTATCACTTGAAGTGATCGTATCTCCTATCTCAATGTCTTCGATCCCGGCCAGCGCCACAATCTCGCCAAACTCGGCTCGTTCAATAGACTCGCGCTTCAACCCTTCAAATGCATATAACTGTGAAACGCGCACCTTCCGGATTGAGCCATCGGGCTTAGCAACAGCGACTTGATCCCCAAGCGCAATCGCGCCGGAATAAATTCGACCAATAGCGAGACGCCCGACGTATTCACTGTAGTCAAGGTTAGCCACCAACAGTTGCAGTGAGTCGTCTCGTATCTGCCGGGGTGCGGGAATGGTCGTTACGATTTGCTCGAACAGCGGCTGTAGGTTTTGGCTTTCATCACTAAGGAGTTTCTTAGCGATACCCTCGCGCGAAATGGAATACAGAATAGGAAACTCGATTTGCGCGTCAGTTGCATCGAGATCAAGAAACAACTCGTAGATTTCGTTTACTACCTCTTCCGGTCGCGCGTCATGCCGGTCAATCTTGTTTACGACTGCGATGGCCGGCAGTCGGGCTTCCAGAGCTTTGCGCAGCACAAAGCGGGTTTGCGGCAGGCAGCCCTCGGCGGCATCAACCAGCAACATCACCCCATCCACCATTTTTAAGACGCGCTCAACCTCGCCGCCAAAGTCGGCGTGGCCGGGCGTATCGACGATATTAATCTTCACATCGCGATAGTGTACGGCGGTGTTCTTTGCCATGATGGTGATGCCGCGCTCGCGCTCAAGATCCATCGAATCCATTACTCGGTCGCGCACCTGTTCGTTTTCGCGAAATGTTCCCGACTGCCGCAACATGGCATCAACCAGAGTGGTCTTGCCGTGATCGACGTGGGCGATGATCGCTATATTTCGAATGTCTTTTCTTTCGTGACTCATTAATCCTACCTGCGACTTCATTGCACTGTTTCAAATTGGCCTTCGGGGCGAAACTATGAATGTTACCACCTGACCGGCAATAACTCCCGCGGCGGGAAACGATGTCGCTGTTGGGGAAGAGTAAGGCCGCCCACTACCTTGACAGCAAACCACCGGTCTGACGCAATGCCTCATACAGCACGATGCCGACCGCCGTTGCCAGGTTCAGGCTACGCACCTTCGCATTTGGCATCGGTATCGTAAGGCAGCGATCCCAGTTTGAAGTGAGCACCGATTCGGGCAAGCCACGCGTTTCGCGGCCAAAAACAAGGCAGTCGTCAGGGAGAAACGCCCAATCCGTGTAACTCCTCGTTGCCTTAGTAGTGAGATAAAGAAAGCGAGCTTCGGGAAGTGATTCATGCAGGTGCAAAAGGGTTGAGTGCCGGCTGAGAACCACCTGCGGCCAATAGTCGAGCCCTGCTCTGCGCACCGCTCGATCGTCCAGTCGAAAGCCGGTTGCACCGATGATGTGGAGCGGAACATTCGTTGCGGCACAGATCCGCGCGATGTTTCCCGTGTTGGGTGGAATTTCAGGCTCAACAAGTGCGACGCGGATCATCGGAAGACGTTGCCTTCAGTAAAGGAAGGTTTTCAGCCGCTGAGATTCCTATTGATGAAATACAAAAGGAACGACGAGATTCGCTTGAAGTGCTCGTCGTTCCTT
>JBDTTW010000155.1:0-4239 GCA_039930405.1 bacterium | reverse complement strand
GTGACGAAATTCATTAGGGCTGATACGGTGCCGTGCGGTCAGAAACGTCGCATTGTTTCTGTGACTCGACTGCCCACGCGATAGCCGTAGACTTAGCTACCTGGGGCCGGCTCGTCAAAAGCATTCGCTGCTCGTTTTGCGATGGGCAGATTGAAACTAGCGGCTTATCATGCGCAATATTTGCGCAAAGCGTCAAGCGGAAGTTGTTGGAGTGGTTAGACTTTATACGAAGAAGTAGGCCGATCGAGGTAAAGAGACTGGTCAGCGACCTTACGGTCGCTGTCTGCGTTGCAAGGCGCGCCGGGGAAAAAGCGGAGTTATGGCGTTCCGCTGATTCCGATTGCGTATCCCATTTTCTTGCTGGCGCCCGTTCGCATTATCCAGCAGGCGAGTGCGTCTCGAATCGCGGGCTTGTTGCCGCAAACTGCGCAAAATCCCCAACTGTTCCAGGGTCAGAACGCGGCGGATTCTGACTTCCGTAAGAATCCTCATCCGCATCTGAGCAGACTGAGCAGCCGCCACGTCACGCACTCTTTGGTCGACAACGCCTTCGTCAGGATTGTCCGCATCGAGCGCAGTTTCCAGTGCCTGATTGGTTTCACGAAGACGTTCGTTATTGGCGAAGCGTTCAGCTTTCATTTGTTCGCGGATGGTCCTGATTCTTTCGCGCTGTTCAGCGCTCAGGTTCAACTGGAGAATCGGGTCCGCCGGTGCTTGCTGTTGCATGTCCGGCATTTGCGGTTGGGGCTGTTGGGCCCGAACCGCCGGTGCACCCAAAAGGACCAACAAGGCCGTGACCAGAACAAGTATTTGTGAGTCGTACTTCATGCTTTACCTCATGACAATCGGGCTGCTGACAATTCAACTAGGGTTGATTTATTTGGTCATCGACGAGATCAACGCCGCGTTCGTTACCCGACGATACTAACCTCAAATCCGCGGCCAATTGCTCACGCTCCGCTTTCGATAATGGTCGGCGGGCCTTTTCATTCCGAGCATCTGCAACCTCATAGCCGTGGCCGGAGAAAGCAGGCGATCTAGTTGGAATAGTTCTTGGTTTTATCGCGGCCGTTGGAGCAACCGGTGACGGCTCTTCGATTAACTTGCGGCGTGCGATTTCTTCCTGCACGCGCCGCTCAACCAACGCATTCATCTCTTGTTGTGAATAGCGCTGACTGTTTGCGTTTATGGTTGCAATCGACATGGGCGTCGCACGCAACCGAGCAACCGCTAACACACCAAAAATACAAAACAATATCGCAGCAAAGCCAATGGCGCCTTTCATCCATAAGGGAGAAAGATCAAAAAACGCGCGCCAGGCAGCAAGAGCTGAAGTCTTTTGCTCGTTCATGACTCTTGCAGTCGCGGCTGAAGCGACCTGAGCGCGACCGAGCGACTCGTCCCGCCACGCCGCGACCGACTCGCGAATTGATCGAAACTCGCTAGTCTGAGCCTGACACAGATGACAACTATGCAGATGGCCTTCAAATGACTTTTTCTCGACGTCCCTTAACTCGCCATAGAGAAACGCGACCAGGTCATTTTCGCGTCCACAGTTTGGGGCATTAACTTGTTGCATAATCTTCACTCCCGCGTCTCAGGTTAATTCGCTGTCGTACTGCTGCAATCGCATTTGTAATTGGCGCAACGCTGTGTAGAGCCGGCTCTTGACCGTGCTCAGCGGAATGTCTAGCGCGTCCGCCATCTCACGAAATGTGAGCTCTTCAAACTCCTTCATTACGATCACCTGACGCAGGTCAAGCGGCAAGCTATTCACCGCACGCCTAACAGCCGCGCTGCGCTCGCGACCTTCAACCACGAGCGCCGGCGAATAATGAAGCGGCGCCGAAAAGCTCGCAGCATGTTTTTCTTCTTCCTCTTCAAGCCCGCTTTCCTTTCTAACCTTGGCCCGACGCTGTCGCGTGATGCATTGATTGACGGCTATGCGATGCAACCACGAGGAAACTTTTGCCTCGCCACGAAACGATCGAATATTTCGAAACGCCGCGAGAAACGTTTCCTGGGTTGCGTCGCGGGCGTCCTCTTCACGGCCCAACATGCCGAAGGCGAGCGCGAAAATCCGCCGCTCCCAGCGTTGCACAATCTCGCCGAACGCTTCTGCGTCGCCCGTTAAAGCCCGCTCTACGATCTGTTCGTCGCTCGTAGCAGCCTCCCTGCGAAACTGTCTTGAATAACCTGACTCAATGCCGGCGAAACCACCTTGGACCCACGAGTTTAGACGCCAACCATCAGGGATAAGTTGATAAAACGTCTACCTGGTTCCAGTCGCTGGGAAAGAATACTAAACGATGAGCTAATGAAAACGGCGAAAATCCCTGGAGAATCATGGCCCAACTTTGTTTAAGGATAGTGAAACGCGTTGACACAGGCGCATTTGCTCAACGATAATGAGGTGGCGGCCAAATCCCTGGTCGTCATACGCACCTTCCAGACAACCTGTCGCTTCCCCGAAAGCTATTACTTCAGTCAATCGAATAATGTCGCACCAGACCGGCCGAATTCGCCTTCTCTATATCGTTCTTGGAGTGCTGCTCTTAGTGGGGCTGCTGCCGCTGGGTTTTGCCGGCATGCTGCTTTCCGATCGCAGCGCCGAGGAGTTGCGTTCGGTTGAAGGACGCTATCAGGCGCAACTCGTTCAGGACAAAGCACGGCAGATAGAACTATATGGCCAGCGCTATCGCGATGTTGTGACGGGTCTCGCAAGGGCGTTTGAAATCGCCGGCGGTATCAAGGCGCTAAACGATGCCGGGTACGACTCGCGGCTGCAAAAGACCCTTGAAGAGGATCCAAACCTAATCGGCTTGGCCATCTGGCCGGTGAATGGACCAGCGCACCGCGCCTTCCAACCTGATGTCATTCAACATCAGGAAGTGGACCAGCGTGTCAGTGAAGTCCTGGCCCGGATGAATGGTCGCGGCGTGGTAGTTAGCCGGCCGCAAATTATCCGATCCGGTCAAGAGATGGCGCTCACGGTTGCGGCGCCGGTTATGGGTGGTCCCAGCGGACAGGATCTGGTTGCTGCGGTCGTCGCAATAATTTCGTTTCAGGAAGTCTTTGACGCCGTTCATCAACAAACATCACGAAGCGAGCGCGAACTCCTGGATGCCGGGCTGCCGGTTGTGTTTGTTGTCGATCAAAACGGTCGCGCGGTCGCTCATCCGGAAGCGGCTGTCGCCTTTGCCGAAAAACCCATGACGGATTTGAAAGTGGTCCAGGACTGGCAGCAGTCGGGCGCCCAGGTTCAATCCGCGCTCGAACCATTTTCATTGCTGCGCGACGGAAGAAAAGTTGAGATGCTCGGCTCGTATGCGACTGCAGAGTTGGACAAGAACTCGCGCCTGGGTGTGATTGCTATTCAAGATGAATCGGCCGCGCTCGCGTCCGTCAGCGACATGAGACGCCAAACGATACTCATCAGCTTCGTCGCCGGCATGTTGACGCTGTTGATAGGTTTCTTCTTTGCCAAGAAACTGACGCAGCCAGTTCAGGAACTGGCCAGCGGTGCACACCGCATCGCTTCTGGTGATTTTTCGCAGCGCATCAACATTCGCAGCCGAACCGAGCTGGGTGACCTCGGCAATTCATTTAATCTAATGACAGATCAGGTGGAACGGTACATCACCGATCTGCAACGTTCGGCGGACGAAAACAGGCAACTGTTTCTGGGAACCGTCAAGAGTCTGGCGGCAGCGATTGATGGCAAGGATCCGTATACGCGCGGTCATTCGGAACGCGTCTCAAGAATGTCTGTGGCGATTGCGCAACGCTTACAACTATCCGACGAGGAATGCGAGCAGATTCGCATCAGCGCTTTGCTGCACGACGTTGGCAAGATTGCAATTGACGACAATATTTTGAAGAAGCCTGCGGCTCTTACCGACGACGAGTACGAGATCATGAAGCAGCACCCGCAAAAAGGCTACAAGATCATGTCGCAGATCACTGCGATGAAGGAATTTCTGCCCGGCATGTACATGCACCACGAGATGGTAAATGGTCAGGGCTATCCACAGGGTTTGCATGGTGACGAGATTCCCCTGATGGCGAAGATCGTGGCCGTAGCGGATACATTCGACGCGATGACCACGGACCGGCCCTACCAGCGAGCGATGAAGTTTGAGGACGCGGTGGCGCGAATTGAGAGCTTTGTTGACACGCGGTACGACGCTGCGGTCGTGTCAGCTTTCGTCGCGGCGTGTGCAGAAGGTGGCGACTCCG
>JBDTTW010000154.1:0-21604 GCA_039930405.1 bacterium | reverse complement strand
GATTGCCAAACAACGCCGCGCGCGTCTGATGAAAGAGCAGGCGAAGATTGCAAAACGAAAGCATAAGGCCATGGTTGGGCAACGCGTTCGAGTCATGTTTGAAGGCGAATCGAATGAAAGCGATTTGCTGTGGCAAGGCCGCATGGAAACCCAGGCGCCTGATATCGACGGCTGTGTTCTTATCAACGACGCGCCCGAAGGCTTGCTGCCTACGCCCGGTGAGATGGTTAACGTGCTGATCACCGCAGCGCAGGAATATGATCTTGTCGGGAAAATCGTCAGTTGTCAGTAGTTAGTTGTCAGTTGCTGGCTTTGGAAGTTGAGAGCTGGCACTAAGGCTGCCTCGTCCCTTGCGGTAAGGCTCGGCCTTACTGGCATTACCACACTCAACACTTTTCGCCGAGGCTTAGCCTCGGCGAAGAACTTTAGCGAGATCGGACGGAAAGGCACAGCCTTTCCGCACGGGAGGCGGCCAAGCCGCTACAAAGTTTCCATGGACATTAAAAAATCGAGCGATGAATTAAATCCGACAGCGATAACAGGTGAGAAGACGGTCGCTTCGCCTCGACCCGCGCGTTCAGGAAAGGATTATCTCGCGCTCGCTATCGCAACTTGCGGGGTTGGCTACCTGCCGCTTGCACCGGGCACTTGGGGATCAGTTCTAGGTGTTGGTCTCTTCATAATTCTACGTTGGCCTGCGCTGAGTGTTTACGCGAGTTTGGGGCGACGACAAGGGTTGATACTCCTCAATCCGCAAATCGGTTTTCTGGCAATTGAGTTGATTACAATTCTGATTGTAACGTTGCTGGGAATTTGGGGCGCATCACGTGTTGAGCGCCTTTGGCGGATAAAGGATCCGGGCAAGGTTGTAGTTGATGAGGTGGCCGGACAACTGATCGCGCTGTTGCCCGTGCCGCTGCTGGGAATCTGGCCTTTGAAAATTTGGATCATCGTTTCGTTTGTGCTTTTTCGTTTCTTCGATATTGTAAAACCTTATCCAGCGCGACAACTGGAAGGCCTGCACGGTGGCTTAGGCATAATGGCCGACGATATTGTTGCCGGCGCTTATGCAGCAATCGTATTAGCTGTGATGATGGCTCTATTTTCGACACTCATTCTTTAAGGGGGGCAGAGATGGACGAAGGAAACAAAACACAGACAAGCGTAAACAGTGAACGCGGGGCGGACGCTACCAGCAAAGAAACGCTTGAGGATATTGAAGACAACGAAAAGTCTTCATCAGCTAAACAGGGTGCCGGCCAGGAATCAGGTGTTCCCTCACCGGATGGCGCATTTGACGAGAGCGGTGAGGCTAGAGACGCTGGGCCGATGTAAGTGCAGGATGAAGGATGAAGGCGGAAGGCGGAAGGCGGAAGGCGGAAGGCGGAAGGATGAAACTTTGTGGCCACATCGCCTTGAATGATTTTCATCCTTCATCCTTCCGCCTTCATCCTTTCCAGTTTCTCCGCCCTCATCCTGTTTTACTCAACCGGCAGCAGCGAGATTTGCCAGGTAATGAAGATGATGAAGATAATCATCCCGCCCAGAATTACCAGGACCACTGGCTCCATTCCCATAAATGTATCCGTACTCGTCTCGTCCGTAATATCTTTCCCCAGCGTTCCGGCTCGGTTCTCAATAACAATCGCGCCGACTTCCTGATTTGCTCCGCCCTCAGTCAAGCTATGAGTGCGCATCTGGTGATCCGAAGCGCGTTTCGTCTGCTCCTCAAGTGGCGCGAGTCTCGCCGCAAGCTGCGCCGTATCGCCCTTCTTCCTTCTCCCCAGATGCAAGCGGTGCGAAAAGTTTTCTTTCATATCCATTTGACCTTCTTGAGGTAGATGTACAGCGCGCCGCCTACTCCCACCATGGACAGCAGCGCATAGACGTAGCCATACCGCCAGCGCAGCTCAGGCATGAAGTTGAAGTTCATGCCGTAAATTCCAGCGATCAAAGTTACAGACATTAAGATTGTCGAAATGGAAGTGAGCCGCTTCATGATCTTATTCATGCGGTTTCCGGAAACGGAAAGATAAGCATCCATCGTCGAGCTGAGCATGTCGCGCAACGAGTCAATCGTATCGGCGACCCGAATCAGATGATCAAACACGTCCTGAAAGTAAACGTGAGTTTCGCGCGCAAAGATTGGCTGCTCGCGCCGGAGCATGGTGTTGAATACGTCGCGCAACGGCGTTATCGAGCGCCGCAGGTAGAGCAGCTTCTTCTTGATGCTGAAGATGTCTTCAATAACTTCCGCGCGCCATTCGCCAAAGATCGAATCTTCAAGTTCGTCCATACGCTCACTGATCAAATCGAGCAGGGGAAGATAGTCGTCGACGATCGCATCGATTAGCAGATACGCGAGCAATCCCGCGCCATGTTCCGAACGATCCGTCCATTCGTGCCAGAGCCGCGACGCCGTATCGATAGCCCGAATAGGCCGGCTATGAACCGTGACCAGATAGTTCTTGCCCAGGAAAATATTTAGTTCGCGCAACTCCAGCCGGTCGGTGGGCCCTGCCAATTGCGTTTCATAAAGAACAATAAAGTAGTAGCCGGGAAATTCTTCTATCTTGGGGCGCTGGTGTTCGTTGCGGCAATCTTCAATCGAGAGCGGGTGAAAACCAAACTCTTCCGCCAACTCCTCAAAGTCATGGCTGGTCGGATCGCTGACATCCGCCCAGACAATATTTCCTTCTTCAAGGCGCAGTTCACTTATGTCGGTCGAAAGACAGTTTTCCGTAAATCTTTTGGTGACACTGTTGAGGCAGACGGTACGAATCATCGATGTCCAGCTTTCAAAACAAGCTCAACTCTTTGGAGTGCGGCGGCACGTCACCCCACGCGGGCTGCCCGCGCGGGACCCCGAGCCCGGCGCCGCTTTGGTCCGTGTTGGGCCGGCGCTCCGTAGTTGAGAGCATTAACTAATCAAGCTCATGTCGATCAGCGTTGACCAAAGCGGCGCCAGGCCGCCGCACTCCAAAGAGTTAGCGCCAGAGTTTATCACTAGTCGTCAACAAGACACTCTGAAATAAAAACGGCTATAATCCGCGCACTAATGAAACAGCAAAAGATATTCGTCGCTGATGAAGTCAGCGACAGTGGTCTGCAACCATTGCGTGACGCCGGTTTCGCAGTAGAGAAGCGCACGCGACTCGGTGCCGCGGAGCTGCGCGACGCGCTCGCGGGCTGCGCGGGATTGGTGGTCAGAAGCGAAACAAAAGTCACTAGCGATTTGCTGGACGCCGCGACCAGCTTGCGCGTTGTTGGTCGCGCCGGCGTAGGCGTTGACAACATCGACGTGCCGGCGGCCACGGCGCGCGGCATCGTGGTAATGAATGCGCCTGACGGCAACACGATCACCACCGCCGAACACACGGTCGCGCTCCTGATTGCGCTGGCCCGGCGCGTGCCCCAAGCCAACAGCAGTCTGAAATCCGGCAAGTGGGACCGCAAGTCATTTATCGGCGTTGAGCTTCAGGGCAAGACGTTGGGCGTCGTCGGCATGGGGCGAATTGGCAAGACCGTAGCGCTCCGGGCCCGGGCGTTTGGAATGCGGATCGTTGCGTTTGATCCGTTCATCGCGGCCGAACAGGCGCGCGATCTGGAAATAGAACTCGCGCCTTTGGATCAGGTTTTTTCCGAAGCTGACTTTCTGACGGTGCATACGCCGCTGACTGCCGAAACCCGCGGCATCGTCGGCAAAGACGCATTCGCAAAGATGAAGCCAGGTATCCGCATCATCAACTGCGCGCGCGGCGGTTTGGTTGACGAAGCCGCGCTCTATGACGCAATCAAATCGGGAATCGTAGCCGGCGCCGCGCTTGACGTTTTTGTTGAGGAACCACCGCCCGCCGATCATCCGCTTTTGTCACTCGATGAGGTAATAGTCACACCGCACCTCGGCGCCTCAACCACGGAAGCGCAGGAAGGTGTAGCGTTCACGGTGGCCGAACAAATGCGCGACTACTTGTTGACGGGCGCACTGCGTGGCGCCGTCAACGTTCCCGCGCTTGGCACAAAAGAATTGGGACTGCTGCGGCCTTATATAGAATTAGCTGAGAAGCTGGGCCGCTTTCATGCGCAACTCCTGGCCGGCGCGGTGCGTGCAGTGCGCATCGAATTTGCCGGCGAGATCGCGGACGCTGACGGTGCGCCGGTGACGCGATCGTTTCTTGCCGGTCTGCTGCGCGACGTCAGCGCGCGAGTCAACGTCGTCAATGCTTTTCTGATTGCTGAAGAACGCGGCATCAAGGTTACTACCAGCTACCTGCGTTCAGGTTCGGATATCGTGCCGGCAATACGGACACGCGTGGTCGTGGACAGCGGCGAACAGTCGTTGGCGGGAACGATTTTTGGTTTTGGCGAACAGGCACGCGAAGGCCGTATCACCGAGATTGATGGCTTTCACATCGAGGCCATTCCTCGAGGGCACATGCTGGTAATGCGCAACCGCGACGTGCCCGGCGTCATCGGCCGCGTCGGCACAATCCTGGGTGAACACGACGTCAACATTAGTCGCTTTCATTTGGGCCGGCGTCAGCGGGGCGGGGAAGCGATGGCGGTTATCGAAGTGGACTCCACGGTTGAACCGAAGGCACTGGCGGCGCTGCGTGACCAGGAGGAAATTCTACTGGTTCGAGAAATCGAATTGCTGTAACGAAGGCAACGAGAATGTCTTTTGAGAATTCGCTTAGTGGCAGCATGAAACTTGCGCACGTCCTGTTCATGGACATCGTGAGTTATTCAAAACTGCCGATCGACGAACAGGCGAGCGTGCTGCACACGTTGCAGGAGTTGGTGCGCGATTCCGCCGAAGTTGCTAAAGCGCGAAAAATAGAACAACTGACCAGCATTCCCACCGGCGACGGCATGGCGCTCGTTTTCTTCAACGACCCCGCCGCGCCAGTTAAGTGCGCGCTGGAAATCAGCAAAGCTCTAAAGAGCCATCCCGAAATCCAGATTCGCATGGGCGTTCACAGCGGTCCCGTGAACGAAATCATCGACGTGAATGGCCGGATCAACGTCGCAGGTTCGGGCATCAACATGGCCCAGCGCGTGATGGACAGCGGCGATGCCGGCCACATTCTCCTTTCCAAACGCGTCGCGGAAGACTTGAACCAGTACAGCCGTTGGCAGCCTCTGTTGCACGATCTGAATGAAGTAGAGGTTAAGCACGCCGTTAAGGTGCACCTGTTCAATCTCTACACGGACGAAGTCGGCAATCCTGCGTCGCCTGGGACGGTTAAGAAACGAAAAAAACGGGCGGTGAAGCCGTGGGTCATCGCCGCCGCGTTAGCAACCGTGATTGTTCCGATCGCCATTGTGGTTTTTCTAAAAACGAGAGCAACCGCTCCGTCTCATGCGAGCAAACCTGAAACTGAGTATCGCGCGCTGCTCCAACGCAAAGCTGACTCATGGGCCGACACCGTGTTCTCGGCACAAGGCGCAGATGGCGGCATCAAAATGTCGCCGTCTTCGGCTGACGCAACTACTCAAGTTTGGCAAACGGCGCAATGCCTGGTTGGAGTTTTGTCTTTGAACCGAGACGTCGCTGCCCATGTGCCGAAGATCAAGAGCGCTTTCAATTATTTGGAGGGATTGCATCGTCCGCCGCCGATTGATGGCTGGAACTTATACGGCAACCTTAGTCCGTACACGATTACTGAAATCGGCAATTGGGTAGCGCTGGCCAACATCAAATCGCTCGACAGTAAGACAGCGATCTGGAACGAACAGGAAAAACAAGAGGTGATCAAGCGCGTGGTGCGCGATTTGGATGAGACCATTCGTCGTCAGGATTCGAGTGGTGGTTGGCGGCCCATTAAAGACGAGAACACGGAATTTACCCGCACCTACCCGACAGTGATGGCGCTGTGGAGCTTGGTCGAAGCAAAGACCTCGCCTGCGGTTGGCAATGCCGTCGGCAACAAATACGACGAGAACATTCGCAAGGGCATCAACTGGCTGCTGCGAACTTATGCGAACGGTCAGGGTTGGGTGCCGAACCCGAACCGTTCCGGCCAGCGCGAACACTTCGAAGGTCTAACTGCTCAGGCGCTGTACCTGTTGTCGCGAGCTGCTGCCGTCGACGCATTTGCTTTCATCAAAAACGAGTCGGTATATCGAACTGCGCGGCAGGACTTCCTCCAGAACAAACAATTCGCGGAGTGGTCCATCGAAGCAAACAACAGCCACCTGCCTGATGCGGATTTGCGGTTCGTAGGCACCGAATTCCTGGCCGAGGGCTCCACCTTCCTCTGGTTTCCCTGGACGCTGGCTGAACTAACGCAACTGGCCGGGGACACCAGCATGCCGGAGAGCGATCGACAAACAGCAGCGGAACTTCGTCTTGATATCTTTAATCAAAACGCTGACAAGTTGGAGAACTACGTCGAGGCGGCGAACCTGATGTACATTTTGGGCGAGAACCTTTATGGAGTTTCCGTCTACCTAAATGAGAACCGCGATGGCGCCACGCCTTAGGGGGTTGCCCAATGAGCTCATCTTTACCCAACCCATCTGAAGTCCCGCCGCCGGCGGCGCCTTTCGCCGGCGTGTCGCCGCAAGCTGTTTCGCCTGCTCGCGGGCGCATAGATTCAATCGACCTACTGCGCGGCATCGTGATGGTCATCATGATGCTGGACCATACGCGCGACTTTGTTTCGCGTGACGCTTATCTTTTTGATCCGACCGACTTAAGCAAAACCAACGTGGCGCTTTTTCTGACGCGCTGGATTACACACTTCTGCGCGCCGGTGTTTGTTTTCCTCGCTGGCACGGGCACGTACCTCCAATTCAGCCGGGGCAAAAGCAAGCGACACCTATCGCGTTTCCTGGTAACGCGTGGGCTTTGGCTGATTGTGCTCGAGTTCACGCTGGTGCGGTTGGGTGCGTCGTTTAATGTCGACTACTCTGAATTTTTTGGCATGATGCAAGTCATCTGGGTGATTGGTGTGTCGATGATCGTTTTGGCCGCGCTGATTCATCTGCCTTTGAAAATTATCGGCGGCTTTGGCGTGGCGATGATTGCTTTGCACAATCTGCTCGATCGGTTTCATGTACAGGGATGGACCGGTCCGCAAAGTCCGGTGCCGGGTATCTGGGCCAAGCTCTTCATCATTTTGCATCAGGCCTACGAACCGTTGCCGATCTTGTGGTTCTTTCCCAGCCCCGTGGTCTTTGTGCTTTATCCACTGATTCCGTGGATTGGGGTGATAGCGGCCGGTTACGCGTTCGGCGCGCTTTATCAAATGAGTGCTGAACGACGGCGGCGATGGTTGTGGATCATGGGTAGCGTCGCGACCCTGCTCTTTATCCTGATGCGCGCGCTCAATCATTACGGAGATCCATCTCGCTGGTCCGAGCAAGCCGCGCCGAGCTTTACCTTCATCTCGTTTTTGAACACGACCAAGTATCCACCGTCGCTTTTGTATCTGCTGATGACCTTGGGACCGGCGCTGTTGGCACTCGCTTGGTTTGAAGCAAGCAATGCGGCAGCGTCATCCTCAGGGAGGTCTCTGGCGAGCAGTATTCGTAATTTCTTTGTGACCTTCGGGCGCGTGCCGCTTTTCTTCTATCTATTGCAATGGCCCACCGCGCACTTTATCGCAGTGTTGCTGCATGTTGCGGCCGGCAAGCCGTGGCGCTGGATGTTTGGCAGTCAAATTGGAAATAACGGACCACCGCCGGGAGTTGGCTTTTCGCTTTGGGTTGTTTACGCCTGCTGGATAGTTGGCATCCTGCTGCTTTATCCGCTTTGTAAATGGTTCGCGGGGGTCAAGGCGAGACGACGCGATTGGTGGCTGTCGTATCTGTGATCAGTAAAGCAATCTGTTAGATTGCGGTGGTAGGGCCAAGTGCCTGGCAGTAATCAGCCTGGATTGAGCGCCACGACCGCAAACTAACAGTTTGCTTTACGTTGGCGGAATTGAGACAAGGAAGGGTATGAATCGTTCCACAATTCGCAAGGCGCTGTTTCTTGTGGCGCTGCTCACGCTCGCGACGTTTGAACCCGGAAAGAGCCGCGCACAAATGCGTCGTGAAGGACATCCCCATGCTTCCGAGTTGTCGGCTGCGACCTCTCGCAACATGTTGCTTAGTAACGATCTGGCCTGGACATTTGGCAGCAAACCGCAGCGCGGCTGGTATCTCTACACGCCGCTCATCAGTCGCTTGCTCAACACGCGAAACGCAGTTGGATCGATTGGGTTCGCCAAATCGCTCGCCGTCTGGCAGCGAAAGATGGGCCTGAACTCTACGGGCGTACTTGACGATCAATCGCTTTACGGAATGATTACCATCTGGCAGGGCGCGCGTCTTAAGGATCGCGAAGTTGCTTCGCCGGACAAGCTGGTCCTTGTTCCTATTACGGAGTTTTACGATCCAACTCGCGTTGAAGAATTGCGAAAGGTTGAGCGCGCCACCTATGCGGCGTACAGAAAAATGGTATCCGCGGCTGTTGCCGATCGTTCACTTGGTCTGGCACGCGGCGCGCATGGTGAACTCGCGCCGGGCGAAAAATTCTTAAAGATCATTTCCGCCTTTCGCTCGCGCGAGTACCAGGACAAACTGCGACGCGAATCGCCTAACTCGGGCAGCGCCGGGCTGGCCGTTAACAGCCCGCACTTCACCGGCCGGGCCCTGGATCTTTACGTGGGCGGCGAGCCGGTGGATACGCTGGATTCAAATCGTAAAGTGCAGGTCGAGACGCGCGTTTACAAATGGCTGGTGCAAAACGCCGAGCGCTTTGGCTTTCGCCCTTACTTCTATGAGCCGTGGCATTGGGAATATGTAAAGTAGGTTTGTCCGCGGCCAGCATTCCAATGAACTTCCCTCGATCCAGCGGCATCCTCCTTCATCCGACTTCATTGCCTGGGCCCTGCGGCATTGGCGACTTTGGACCAGCGGCTTATGCCTTCGCAGATTTCCTTGAAACTGCCGGCCAAAGTTTGTGGCAGGTTCTGCCGCTCGGGCCCACCGGTCAGGGCAACTCGCCCTACGCCTGTTACTCGGCGTTTGCGGGGAACACCCTGCTGATCAGTCCTGAGCAACTCGCCGCTGACGGACTGCTTGCGAACGAGGAACTCGACGGCCCGCCGGAGTTCGACAGCGAACGACTCGATTTTGACGCCGTCAACGAATACAAAACTGCGATCCTGCGTCAGGCATTTGCGAACTTTAAGCGTGAAGCTGATGCGAAACTCGCGACCGCATTCAGCGACTTTTGCCGCCATTCAGTCTACTGGCTTGATGATTATGCTTTGTTTCGCGCGCTGAAAGACGCTCATAACGGTGCTGTCTGGAACACGTGGGAACCGGCGCTTGTCAGCAGGGAACCGGCTGCGCTCGAAACCGCGCGCAATGATTTCAGCGAAGCCATTGAGGCACAAAAGTTTTATCAGTTTCTTTTCTACCAGCAATGGTTTGCGCTCAAGACTGACTGTAACCGGCGTGGCCTGAAGTTGATTGGCGACCTTCCGATTTTTGTGGCGCACGATTCTGCCGACGTCTGGACCAATCAGGATCAGTTTAAGTTGAATGAAGAGGGTAATCCGACAGTGGTTGCGGGTGTGCCCCCGGATTACTTCAGCGCCACCGGCCAACATTGGGGAAACCCGCTTTACAATTGGGACCACCTGCTCGCGGACGGCTTCAAATGGTGGCAGCGGCGAATTCATGCGGCGCTGGAAACATTTGATATAGCCCGCATGGACCACTTTCGTGGCTTTGCGGCCGCGTGGGAAATACCGGGCGAAGACACGACGGCCGAACGCGGGCGTTGGGTTCCAGCGCCCGGCAGTGAATTATTCAGGGCGGTCAGAAATGCACTGGGCGAGTTGCCGATTATCGCTGAAGATCTTGGCGTGATTACGCCTGACGTCGAAAAGCTACGCGACGATTTCAACTTTCCCGGCCTGCGCGTTCTCCAGTTTGCCTTCAGCAGCGATGCGAAAAATATCGGATTGCCGCATAACTATCGCGAGCACTTGGTTGTTTACACGGGAACGCACGACAACGACACCACGGTCGGCTGGTTTGCGGGTCGCGAGGAGCCAGAGCGAGAGTTCTGCCTGAAGTATCTCAACACGGCAGGCCAAGAAATCCATTGGGACTTTATTCGCGCGTTGTTCGCCTCAGTTGCGAATACCGCAATCATTCCTTTGCAGGATGTGCTGGGACTCGGAACAGAAGCGCGCATGAACCTTCCCAACAGCATTGCAGGGAATTGGTCCTGGCGAGTTAAGCCGGGCGCGCTGACTAACGAGCTGGCGATGCGTTTGAAAGAGTTGACGGAGCTGTATGGCCGATAACAAACAAGAGTATGTGTTCGCAGTGGATTTGGGCGGCACGCATCTGCGCCTGGCTGCCGTTGATCGCAACGGCAAGATCTACTGCCGCCGCAAGCAGCCAACACCGCAAACAGACCAGCCGGGCGAAATTGTGCGCGTGTTGCTTGCCGGCGCTCGAGAATGTGAACGCGAGATTGCGGAGCTGGGAGGCGCCATCGCCGGCGGCTCGATAGCTGTGCCCGGTACGGTTGACGTTGCTGCCGGCCTTGTCGTGAAGGTTCCCAACGTGCCGTGTCTGGATGGGTTTCGTTTGGCCGCAGCGTTAGAGAACGAAGTCGCGTGGCCGGTGACTCTTGAGAATGATGCGAACGCCGCCGCCGTAGGTGAAATGTGGCGCGGTGCGGGGCAAGATTACCGCACGATCATCTGCGTGACGTTAGGGACTGGGGTGGGTGGCGGAATCATCTTCGATGGCAAGCTGTGGCGCGGCGCTGATGGGGCAGCCGGGGAGATTGGTCACATGGGTATTGATCCCTTTGCCGGGGTGCCTTGTGCTTGCGGCAGCCAGGGTTGTTTGGAAGTTTATGCATCAGCAACGGCCATTGTTCGCCTGACACGTGAGGCCAAACCGCGCTATCCAAATTCTGTCTTGCATCACAGCGAGGATTTAACTTCGGCAAAAGTTTACGAAGCCGGCAAAGCAGGCGATGAACTTGCGCTTGAGGTGTTTCGCCAAATGGGAGTCTATTTAGGAATTGGTCTCGCCAGTTTAATTAATTTGCTCAACCCGCAAGTCATCATTATCGGCGGCGGCTTGGCAAACGGTTGGGAACTTTTTGAGAAACACATGCACCAGCAGGTAATTGAACGAGCCTTTCCAATACCTGCGGGTTCAGTAAAAATTGTACAAGGTCAATGTGGAGACGATGCCGGCTTGTTGGGCGCGGCGTGGTTGGGGTTCGCAAATGCAAATGAAAAAGGGCGACTAGTGTAATAGTCGCCCTCAAATCATTCCTTTGAAAAATGAATCGAGATGAAAAACAAGGAAGTTGCACACGTCAACTGCGCTTGCGCCCGGCCATGTCAAGACCCACCGCCGCGACCAGAATCGCGCCCTTGATGATGTTCTGCATATACGGCTCTACGTTTTTTAGAGACATGCCATTGTCGAGACTTGCCATTATTAACGCTCCGAGAATCGCGCCAAAAACAGTTCCCCGGCCGCCCATTAAACTCGTGCCGCCAATAACGCAAGCCGCGATCGCGTCGAGCTCGAGTAGCTGCCCCGCATCAGGAGAGGCGCTGCCAACACGGGCGGTGTAGATTATTGAGGCTACACCCGCTAGAGCGCCCATGATGCAAAACACAGCGAGAATATGCTTTTGAATGTTGATACCGGAAAGACGCGCAGCGTCTGGGTTACCACCGATGGCGTATAGATAACGACCGAAGGTTGTGTTCTGAGTAAGGAATGCCCCAGTCAAAGCGATGGCCAGGAATATGATCACTGGATTCGGCACTCCCGCTCTGGCGCCAGGCGCCAACTCGTATGAGTTCATCATGTAGATGAAACCCAGGACAATTAGCGAGGGCACCAACGCGCGCGCCACAGTAACCCATAAATTGGGCACACCCTGCCCGTGACGCCGCCGTGCGCGGTTCCGTGCAATTGTCATCCAAACGATCGCCACGACCGCGATTGCCGCGATCACCCAACCAACAACCGGACCTACATAGTCTTGTCCAATCGATTTGAAGGCCTGCAAACGTAAAGGGATCGTTTCTCCCCGACTAAGTCCGAGGATCACTCCGCGCCACGCCAGCAATCCACCGAGAGTGACGATGAACGCGGGAATGTTAAGGTAAGCAGTTAACCCGCCTTGTATCGCGCCAATCGTGATACCTACACCAATGCCTGCCGCGAGTGAGGGGACAAGCCCCCAGCCGAGCCATCCCTGGGCTATTGCTGCGATGCCGCCGGCGAGTCCGACGACGGAACCAACCGAAAGATCGATCTGCCCGGTGACGATAACCATTAACATTCCCACTGCGAGTACGCCCGTCACTGCTGTTTGGCGCATTAGGTTGGAGAAGTTTCGCGGCTCGAGGAAAATGTGGTTGGTTGAAAAGTGGAAATAGATCCAGATAGCGATTAGTGCGAACACCATTGTGTAAGCACGCAGAACGTCCGTCGGAATCTTGAATTTTCCGATGGTTGTCACCGAAGTGATCGCATTAGAATCCGCCAACGGCGCTAGATCAGAGGTGGCCGGCGGGCGTTCAATGCCAGGTTCGTTTGCTGCATTACTCATGTAGTTAAGATCCGTCGCTAAACTAATCCTCGGGCTTTATGCTAGGCAGCGCGCTGCACATGTCCGGTTGCACAAGCCATCACGTTCTCAGGTGTGGCGATGGCCCGAGTAAACTCACCTGTCAGGTGTCCTTCGTGTAACACAAGCACACGATCGGAAAGACCAAGCACTTCCGGGAGTTCCGATGAGACCAGCACAATGGCGAGTCCGGTCCTGGCGAGCTTATTAATTTGTGCGTAGATCTCCTGTTTCGCACCTACGTCGATGCCGCGAGTAGGCTCGTCGAGAAACAACACGCGTGGATTTGTTAGTAGCCATTTCGCCAGGACAACTTTTTGCTGATTGCCACCAGATAACGTACTCGCAATCGTAAACACAGAATTCGCTTTTACACGCAGGTCCTTCATTGCGCGTTCCCCCGCTTCCGACTCCGCGTTGACACTCGTAAAAAAGCGACCCGAGATGCGCCGCAATCCCGCTAGTGTCATGTTATTGAGAATCGTCTGATTAAGCACAAGCCCAAATCGTTTTCGATCTTCTGTTACAAAACCCAGTCCATGCCTGATGGCGTCGGCGGGACTAGTAATACGCACCCGCTTGCCTGCAATTCTGATCTCACCCGAAACTCTTCCGGCATGAGCGCCAAAGAGTGCCATCAGTAGGTCGCTGCGTCCGGCACCCATAAGACCGGCGATGCCCAGCACCTCGCCGGCCTTTACTGAGAAGTTGACGCTATCAACCAGTTTCTTTCCTGGTACGGAAGGATCGTATACAGAAATGTTTCGCGCTTCGAATACAACGTCACCTTGCTTATGATCGACCGTGGGAAATATGTCGCCCACTTCGCGGCCCACCATTCGTGCAATTACCTGCGCCTCGGTCAACTCGGCTGCGGCGTTTGTGCCCACTGTTCGTCCGTCGCGCAAAACTGTGATTCGATCGCCGAGGCGAAAAACTTCATTGAGTTTATGCGAGATGTAGATCATGCCGACGCCCCTGGCCCGCAGTTTGGCTAGAATGCCAAATAGCGTCTCTACCTCGCTGTTTGTGAGAGCTGCCGTGGGTTCGTCAAGAACCAGAATCCTCGCATCGTGGGAAAGCGCCTTCGCAATTTCCACTAACTGCTGTTGGCCAATGCCCAGGCTGCGAATGGGCATATGAGGGTCGAGCGGCAAACGCAGGTCGTCAAGCAACTCGCGCGCTCGACGATAGAGTTCTTCCCACCGAATCACACCAAACTTCCGGGGCTCGCGTCCCAGGAAAATGTTTTCCCCAACGCTCATGTCTTTTACAAGCGACAATTCCTGAAAAATAACTGCGATGCCTGCCTTCTCGGCTTCGCGCACGCCGGCAAATCTTTGCTCTGTTCCTGCAATCAGAATGTCCCCACCATATTGAGGATGCGCATAGACACCACCGAGGATTTTCATTAGCGTTGATTTGCCGGCGCCATTCTCACCGACAAGCGCATGAATTTCGCCTTTATGAAGGTCAAAGGTGACGCCGTCTAGCGCACGAACACCCGGGAAGGTCTTCGTGATATTTCTCATTTCTAAAAAAGGCGTCATTTGTCCAACGTCCAACGTCCAATGTCCAAGGAGGTTACTTGTACCTACTGCCGCGAAGCGGCGAACCTTTGAGATATCTCATAAGTCCGGCCAACAACTGCCCGACTTCAACGGCATTTTTGGATATTCGATTAAAACTCTCGAGCGAAAGGTATCCTTGATCCAAAGCGACATAAAGTTGTGCTCGGACCTCACCGGATGAGCCTTTCGCAATAGCTAAAAACTGCAAGAATTCCTTGTCTCCGCCTCTTTCAAATCCTTCAGCAATGTTAGAAAGGATCGAAACAGCAGCTCGTCTAATCTGATCTTTCAAGCCATAGTCGCGAACGAATAGTCCAATTGTAGTTAGTTGGTATATGTCATTGGTCAACTCGCGGGCTTTTTTCCAAGATTCTATGTCCTCGAACTTATTGATTTTCACCACATCAGCCTCCTAAGCGTAAGTATTGAGGGTGACAATTTAGTTTGCGGCTGTCGAGCGACATTGGACATTGGACATTGGACGTTGGACGTGGGACTTTCTTCACGGCTTTGGGCACTTCTCAGGTGGAACGTTGGCGCAGATTTTTTCCAACGTTTGATATCCATCCTTGACTACTGTACTGACGATATTGTTCTTATCCACTGCGATAGGTTCCAACAAGATGGACGGGACTTTCTTCGCTCCATTGTCGATCGTATCCGTAGCATCCACGTTTTCGCCGCGCGCCAGTTTGATCGCCGCATCGACTGCTGCATAAGCAAGAGGCTGAATTGGTTTATAAACGGTCATCGTCTGCTTGCCCAGCACAATTAAGGCTAACGATGCGAGATCTGCATCCTGACCTGAAACTAAAACTTTGCCCGCCAGGTTTTGTCCCTCGAGTGCCTGGACCGCGCCGCGCGCCGTGCCATCGTTCGAAGCGACCACCGCATCGACCTGGTTGTTGGCTTGAGTCAAAGCATTCTCGACTATGTTGAGCGCCGCGCTTGCCTGCCACTCCTTGGCATACTGGTCGGTCACAATCTTGACGTCTCCGCGATCTACCGCAGGCTTCAGGATATTCATCTGGCCCTGATGTAGCAGCAGAGCGTTGTTGTCAGTTGGTGAACCGCCGACAATTACAAAATTCGCAGGCTTTTTGTTTACGTGATCGAGCAAATATTTTGCTTGCATCTCTCCAATTTTTACAACCTGATGGGAAACATAAAGATCAACATCGGCATTCTTTATCAGACGATCGTAACTGATCACAGGCACTCCCTGGCGGTGGGCCGCTTCGACAATCGAGGCGGCAATTTCACCGTTATGCGGCGCAACAATCAGCACATCAACATTCTGAGTCAGCAGGTTCTCTGCCTGCTTTACCTGCAAATTGTCATCGCCATTAGCGACTTGCACCGAAACCTGCATGCCGAGCTCTTTCGCTCGTTTCTCGACTAGATCTTTGTCGCGTTGCCAACGTTCTTCCTTCACGGTATCCATCGAGAACCCGATCACTATCGGATCATTGGGGCCTTTCTTTTTTCTCGCGCCGCTAGTGTTTGTTTGTCGCGTGCCAGAGACGCACGCGCCAGCAATGAAGGCCAAAAGAACAACGACCAGCATCAGCATTCGATGGTTCATTGGATACCTTCCCTTCGCTCCTAAAGAGTTTCTTTGATGTTCACAAGCGTGGACGACCATGATGACAGCTGGAATCGCCGCAGTCTGGAATCGAATACACCGCAATTGCCACCGGATCTCCAGTATTTACCGCTCACGGCGCAGCTTAACAGAGACTTCCGCGGAAATATATATTGAACTCTTGCTTTCTTAGTGCTATTAAAAACCCACACTATATGTGTCAGCACAGATACAATCAGCTTTCCGGCGCGTAATCTACGCGAGCGCATTTTGAATTCCCCCAAAGTCAGGCCCACTTTTTAGGGAGAACTCTTTCATTGCAATGTCGTCGTTTACACGAGGATTTCCGGACTTCATTCTATAACTGCTGACTTCAAATGGCCGCAGGAGGGCCTTCCAATGAATCGCACCACAGCCAGTTTGGTCCGCATCGTGATGGGCGGACTTGTTCTTTTGTTTGCAGTAGCCACAGCCCAAGCTCAATTCAAGGCAGGCATACAGGGCACGATTTCGGATTCAAACGGTGGCCTGGTACCGGACACTAAAATAACGCTTACGAACACTGAGACCGGCAAGAGTCAGGAGGTTACCAGCAGCGCTGAAGGATCCTATCGGATATCCGGGCTGGCGCCCGGCAAATATATGCTCACCGCAGAGAAGGCAGGTTATAAAAAATCCATCCTTGAGAGCGTCACGATCGGCGCTGAAAATGTTCAGGGTCTCGATATACTTCTCGAGATTGGTGACGTCACCGCAATTGTGACCGTTACTCAAGAAGCAACTTCACAACTGGAAACCGAGAATGCGAATGTGCGCAGCGCAATCACAGCGCAGGAAGTTCAGCGTCTCCCGCAAGTGGGCCGCGATCCCTATTCGCTAATTCGTACCGCGCCGGGCGTTTTAGGCGATACGTCGCGCGGCGGTCCCGGCAACAAGGCTACTTTTTTACCCGGTACCGAGGAGCTCGGCGGCGGCTCTAACACCGGAGTCTTCCAGACAGAAAATCAGGTTCAGATTAGCGCCAATGGGCAGCGCGTCTCGAGCAACAACTTCACGGTTGATGGCGTTAGCGTAAACAGCCTCGGGCTAGGTGGTGCCGCGGTTGTCACGCCGAATCAGGAGTCTGTCAAGGAAGTCTCGGTTGTGACGAGCAGCTACAGTGCCGAAGACGGACGCAATACAGGCGCTCAAGTCAAGGTCGTATCGCAAAATGGGACCAACAATTTTCACGGCAGCGCGGTCTTCAATTACGGATCGCCAAAACTGAATTCATTCAACAAATATTTTGGGCCGACAAATATTCCCTCGCGCAATCTCATCTGTCAGGGCAAGACGGTCTTCGCCAGTCGCTGTCCTGAGAAGGTGGACATCTGGGAGAGAAAGTTCGCCGGCAGCCTTGGCGGCCCGCTCTACTTACCCCGCTTTGGCGAAGGTGGTCCAAGCTATTTTAGTGGCAGGAATAAGTTGTTCTTCTTCATCTCCTATGAAGGCATTCGACGAAGCAGTACCTCTTTTCAGGACTTGTTCGTCGAGACGCCTGAATTTCGAGACTACGTCCGGCGTGTGCGACCAAATAGTCTCGCCGCGCGACTCTATAACACTCCCGGGATCGCTCCCCGCATTGTCACTCAGGGGCTGACGCCAAGCGGGCCGCCGAACGGGACAGCAATCACGGGTCAGGCAGGCTTGAGTTATGACATTGGCTCGATCAACCGTCCACAAGGTCAGAAGATCGGAGCCATACAGACCCTCGATGGAATACCGGATGTGACATTTTCCCGCGTGGCGTTTCCTTCGCGCACTCGAGGGAACCAATACAATGGTCGTATCGACTTCAATCGCGGCAGCGATCAGTTCGCTGTTAGCACATATCTTACTAAGCTCAGCGATTTTTCGGCCTCCAGATCGGGGCGTCCTTTTCAGGACATATTGTTTGAGCCCGTCAACTCGGCCGCCACAGCAACCTGGATACGCACGATCTCGCCGGCGCTGCTTAACGAAGCTCGCTTCAACTTCACTCGCTTTCATGATGATGAGGTAAAAAGCCTGGGCACAGCTAATCTCGCTGTACCGGCGCTTAATACCAACGGGTTCAACTTCACCGGTGGGCCGGGCTTGGGTTTGCCCGGCGGCGGCGGTCTCAACTACGGCATTGATTCCGCACTGCCAAAGGTTCTCACCCAGAATACGTTTGAGGTGCGCGATACGTTGACGTGGGTGCGCGGCGACCAGGCATTCAAGTTCGGTGGCGAAATCCGCCGCGAACAGGACAATAGTAACCGGCGCATACGTTCACGCCCAGAGTTCTCCTTCGACAACATATTGTCCCTGGCCAACGATGCGCCGTTCTTTGAGAACACACAGGACATCGATCCATTAACTGGCGGGCCGCCCGATAGCCAACGCTACTTTCGCACCAGTTCATACGGTTTGTTTGTTCAGGATGACTGGAAGTTCAAACCGAATTTGACGATCAACCTTGGTATGCGCTGGGAATACCAGTCGCCGCTCACGGAAACGCAGGGACGATTGACGAACTACGAACTTGGCCCGCACGGTGTGATCGATGGTCGCGTCGTTCCAGTAAGTAAGCTCTATAACAGCGATCGCAACAACTTCGCGCCCAGAGTCGGGTTCGCATGGAGTCCGCGTTTCGAGGGTGAAACGCTGAAGAATCTTTTTGGGCAAGATAAGCTCGTCGTACGTGGTGGCTTTGGTATCTTCTATGATCGGCTTTTCACTAATCTCTTCAATAACGCGCGTTTTAATACTCCATTCTCAGCCGCAGGTGTGGGCCTCTGCTGCGGCACGCCGACGGACCCTGACGGTACAGGCCAGATTCTTTATGCTTTCGGGGCGCCTGGATCGCCCTTGTCGTACCCGGCAAACGCGGCATTGCGTGGCGGGATTGACCCACAGACTGGTGGATTGCTAAATCCGGGTGGTCCAGTGACGCTGCCCGGCGGTTTTATTCGCCGTGACATACCGGTTGAGATCAATGGCACGCCGCGGAACTTGCCGAACTCCTACATCTATAGCTATTCGCTTGATGTTCAATATCAGCTTCCACACAACATTACAGCCTCGGTGGGTTATCAAGGGAGTATGGGTCGCAAGCTCATTCGCACCGTTGATCTCAACCGCTACTATCCTGGCGATTCATTTAACTGTCTAGGTTGCGTCAACCAGAAAGATGAGGTGCAGGAAGCGAATGCCGCTGGAACTCCCATCACTCCGCGGCTGACAGGCAATCCGAACTTTGATCGGATCTTCTTCCCGCTGCCCGACGTGAACTCAAGCTACAACGCTATGATCCTGCGCGGGACACGGCGATACTCGGGCGGCCTACAATTAGAAGCTGTCTATCGCTGGAGCAAAAGCATTGATACCAGTTCATTCGGACGTGGTGCGCAGCAAAGCGATCCGAGCGACCAGCGCCTGGATCGTGGCCCATCGGATTTCGATGTTCGGCACAACTTAGTCCTGTCTGGACTGTGGGACATCCCCCTTTTCCGTCATCGCTCGGATTTTATCGGCAAGGCATTCGGCGGCTTCCAGATTAACGGCATTCTCGATCTGCACTCTGGGTTTCCGTGGACACCGCAGCAGGGCTGCTGCTTCTTTGACCGTGCTGGCGACGTAGCCAACGACGCGAACGGTGATGGCAAGGGCAACGACTTTCCAACACAGTACCTCGGCGGGGCGATTCAGAATCCGTCCAATCAAGACTTTATCAACGGGCTATTCCCAAATGGAGGACGGGTAGCTTTTGGTGTGATTGAGGATTGCAGCGACTTCCCAATTCACTGTGTTACCACTCGATTGCGTGGGCCGGCCGGCGTCGGCCGTAATTCGTTCCGTGGGCCGAACTATCGTTCAGTTGATTTCAGTTTAGTGAAACAGACCAAGCTGCCGAGCTTTCTTCACTTGGGCGAAGCAGCGAATCTCGAAGTACGCGCCAACTTCTTCAATGCTTTCAACATTCTTAACCTTCCTCCCTTCCAGACGGGAGGACGCAGTAACACTGATTTCACTAATACAGGAGACTTTGGGCGCGCCCTTAGTGCCCTTGCGGGACGCGTAACCGAGCTTCAATTTAGGTTTAGCTTCTAGCCGGCGCGGTTGATTTCCGCAAATGGATGGGCCATGCGGTCGCCCATCCATTTTGCGTTTTTGTTGAACGCACAGATCAAAGATGCAAACTGAAACCGCATTGAATAAAGCTGTGTCGCCCCGCCAACATTCCGCATTTCTTCCGTCTGGTCTTGATCGTTAAAGGAATCTTGAAATGAAGTTTGCGAAATCTAAATACTTCTTGCTAATTGTCATATTGCTTACGGCAATGCTCTCGCCCCTGGTCGCGACGCCTGCACAGCCGAACATCGAACAGAGGATTAACGCATTACTCGCGCACATGACGCTTGAAGAAAAGTTGGGCCAGCTACAGCAACTCGACGGCGAGGGTAATGGCAATTTTCGCCCCGAGCATCTTGATCTGATTCGCAAGGGGCTTTTAGGTTCCACGCTTAACGTTCGCGGCGCAAAAAATACTAACCAGCTTCAGCAGGTTGCAATGGATGAATCTCGCCTGAAGATTCCGGTCTTGTTGGGCTTTGACGTGATTCACGGTTACCGCACGATCTTTCCCATACCTTTGGGCGAGGCAAGCAGTTGGGACCCGACATTAGCTGAACGCTCGGCAAGTATCGCCGCTCAGGAAGCGCGCGCAGCGGGGGTACGCTGGACGTTTGCGCCCATGTTGGATATTGCTCGCGACCCTCGCTGGGGACGGATCACCGAAGGCGCTGGCGAAGATCCATACCTTGGTGCTGCTTTCGCGCGCGCACGCGTGCTTGGATTTCAGGGAACTGACTACAGCGCGGCGAACAAGATACTCGCCTGCGCCAAGCATTGGGTGGCATACGGTGCAACTGAGGGTGGGCGCGATTACAACACGACGGACATGTCAGAAAACACTCTGCGAGAAATATATTTTCCACCATTCAAAGCGGCAGTCGATGCGGGTGTTGGCACCGTGATGAGCGCCTTCAATGACCTCAATGGAGTGCCGGCATCAGCAAATCCGTTCACGTTAACCAAAGTGCTCCGCGGCGAATGGAAGTTTGATGGATTTGTGGTTAGCGACTACACCTCGGTCAAAGAATTGATCAATCACGGTTTGGCCGCAAACGAGAAAGACGCCGCACGGCTGGCTCTAAATGCCGGAGTGGATATGGAGATGGTCAGTCGGCTTTATAATCAGCACGGGACGGAGCTGCTGAGAGAGGACCAGGTGTCGCAAGCTACGATCGACGAAGCAGTGCGCCGTATTTTGCGCATCAAGTTCAGGTTGGGATTATTCGACCGCCCGTACACGGACGACACGCGCGAAACTACTTCGCTTCTTACTTCCGAAAATCGCGCCGCCGCGCGTGGCATCGCGAATCGGTCTATGGTTCTTTTAAAAAACGATCGCGAAACCTTGCCGCTGAGTAAAACCATCCGCTCAATCGCAGTTATTGGGCCGTTGGCAGATGACCATCGTTCGCCGCTTGGCTGGTGGAGCGGCGATGGCAAGCCGGAGAATACGATTACTCCACTGATGGGCATCAAGGCTATGGTCTCGCAAGATACTAGAGTGACTTATGCAAAAGGCTGCGACATTCAGGGCGATTCAACCGATGGCTTCGCTGAAGCAGTCGCGCTGGCGCGCGATAGTGATGTAGCGATCGTCTTTGTTGGTGAAACGGCCGAGATGGTTGGCGAAGCCGCCTCCAAAAGCTCTCTCGATCTAACGGGTCGCCAGATGGATTTGGTAAAAGCCAT
>JBDTTW010000153.1:0-3289 GCA_039930405.1 bacterium | reverse complement strand
GGCTTATAACCGACGGTGTAAAGCGTTCGCAGATTCGCCGCCACCTCAACATACAATCTGGCCATCTGATCCAACCGCTGAATTTCATTGAGCCGGCCGCCGGTGCGGTCCGCTAAATTTTGCAAACGCGCGTGCGCGGCTGAATAGATTCCCGTAATCACCGGATCGGGCAAAGGCAACCGCTTGGGATCGCCCGACGGTAACGCCAGTGGATAAATAGTGACGCCCTGGCGATCGGCAGTATTCAAAACCGAATTCAGCGCCGCACTCGCTTTCGGATCGATTGATGCAACTGCTTCAGCATCCGTTTGCGCGCGCGCGGCGGAATTGCGATCTGCATTGCGCAGCGACGTGTCCAGACCATCAGTCAAAACCACAATCGCCTTGCGCCGCTTCTGTTCCTTGGCCAACTCGCGCAGCGAATAGTTGAGCGCTTCATACAGGTGCGTTTCGCCGGCGCCCACCGCAAGCTCTTGAATTGCGTATGCAGATTTTCTGCGGTCGGTGGTAAAGCCCGAAAGATTTTTTATCTTCGCGTTGAATTGAATCACCGCCACGCGATCGTCCGGCCCCAACGCGTCAAGAAAGCGGCTCGCCGCCTGTTTCAACTGCGGGCGAAAACTGGTTGTCGAACCTGACATGTCCAGCAGCAGCACGAGACTGAACGGCGTGTCAGTCGGTTCAAAGTTAAGAATCGGCTGTTTCACTCCGTCTTCATAAACCGTGAAGTCGTTGCGCGAAAGGGATGTGACTGCGTAGCCGCGCGCGTCAACTACGCCGATGTTCAACTGCACGAGGGAAACGTCAGTGGTCACGACATCGTCGGGGCCCTGGGCGCTCGCCGCGCCGGCAAATACAAAAAGGGCAGTCACTGCAAGCAGAACTGCAAATGCGTAGGATTGGTTTGATCTGAAAATTCGCGAGGTATCCATTTTAGAGTTTGAAGTCCTTCCCCTTCTCCCATTGGGAGAGGGTTGGGGAGAGGGCTTGTGCGCGCGACGCTTCGCACCCTCCCCTGGCCCCTCCCAAAGGGAGGGGAAGAAACGACTCAAGTTTCATCATTCTGTTCAGACCTGCCATAAGTTTGCTTAAAGATGAGCGAAGAGTATGCCCGCGCAACTTGTGCTTTTGCAATTCGAGTGGCCGTGATCGAAGGGAAACGAGTTGTTCCGACGCCGGAAACGGAAGTGGCGTTGCTTGGCGCCTGCTATAACAACGAAAACCTGCCTAAACCATCATCTGGCAGAGCGGATTGGCTGACAGCCGGCGACTCTGTGCGTCCTCTGTGTTCTTTGTGTCTTGGTGGTAGGCCTGGCGGATGTGATTCACCACAGAGACACAAAAAACGCAGAGGACGCACAGAGAAACTTTAAGCATGCGCAAAAGAAAACAGCTATTGCTATTACCAACGCGCGGCTTATAATTGCGGCGCTCAAATCAGTTCATCACCCGCCGCTCAACGCAAACTTCCAAACTTAAACGCGGAGAACTGCGCCGTGTACCAGCCAAACTTCTGCTGCGAGTGTGGCAATAAACTGATTCGTTTGCGCTGGCACTTCTGGACCAGCCGCCGGTTTTGTCACCTCTGTGCCGTGCGTTTCAAACGAGAGCGTTTCCTGCCGCTGCTGTTCTTCTCATTGGCGTTCGTTACTTCAGGCTATCTGCTGGCCCGCGCGCGGCAGCCGCCGGCGCCACCGCTGGTAATCGAAAGAAGATCCGATTCACCACTTAACAATTCCCAAGCCGGGACGACGATCACCCCAGCTCCCGGCCCGAGTTCAACCACGAATGCCGTAGAGGCAGACGTCTATACTTGCGGCGCGCGCACAAAAAAGGGAACGCCCTGCTCGCGACGCGTCCATGGGCCGGTGCGTTGCTGGCAACACAAAGGCATGCCGGCAATGTTGCCGCAGGAGAAATTGCTCGTGAAGGGCTGACAGAATTGCTGCGCGCCTCGCGCAACGCCAATTCCGGATAATCATCGTCCTCACAATATTTTCCAACAACCCATCTCAAGAATGTTAGAATCCAAGGTCAACGCCAGATTCCCCCATTCGGTCGCTCAGTTATTATGGTATTACTGCCCGGCGCTACGCTTAATAATCGAACTGAAAACCGACAATATGACCGCATCCCGACTTAGCGTAGTAATGCCTGCTCACAACGCATTACCTTTCTTGAATGATAGTATCCGCTGCATTCTCGATCAGACTTTCAGTGATTTCGAGTTTATAATTTTGGATGACGCCTCGACGGATGGCTCCGATCGGGTGCTGCGCGAATGGGAAAAGCGAGACAGCCGCATACGTTTATTGAAAAGCGATCGCAAGCTCGGGCTGTCGGCTAGTTCAAATTTCACCGTGCGAAACTCAACCGCTCCGATCGTGGCGCGCATGGACGCCGACGACACTTGCGCCCCGGATAGGCTAGAGCGCCAATGGGAAATTCTGCGGAGACAGCCCGAGGTGGTTGCCCTGGGAACTCTCTGCGAAGGCATCGATGCCGGCGGACGCCACGTCAGGCCGCGCGATCGCTGGCGACTGGTGCGACGTTCACCTTACGTTCCTTTTCCTCATGGCTCAGCCATGTTTCGCAGATCTGCCTTCGATGCAATCAATGGTTACAGCGAACAATATGCCGGCGGCGAAGATCAGAATTTCTTTTTCCGCATGAGGTCGGTTGGTCGCGTCGTCACTTTACCGGATATGCTTTACCAATATCGTTACCACGCCGCCAATGCTACTTTGGTGACAGCTAATGGTGGTCTGAATGGGAACTCAAACAGGTATACTGACAAAGCCGGAGACATCGCTGCTTTCTATATGCTCGGGGCAATGCGACTTTGGGCGGGCCAACCACTGCGTATCCTGCCGCAAATGGTAGCGAAGCGACCGTTCAAACCAGATTTGCAAACAATGATGGCGTTGGCCTCCGCCTCGTTGGGTACCGTAAGCCCATGCATGCTGAGATTCTTTCTGCGTTCATTGATCCGTTCTCGCGACTTTCTTGCCGGCTTGAGTGTTAAGGACGGACGAGCTTACGAATGGCACTTAAAGTAGTCGTTGCCGGCCTGGGCGCTCGGGGTAGAGAGTGGGTGCGCGAAGTTAAAGCTGCACCCGCCTATGAACTCGTCGGCTGCAGCGACATCGATCCCAACGCGCTGCAAGACGCTGGCGCGGCTTTGAATATTCCAGCGCAGTCTTGTTTCCCCGACCTGCGAGAAGCAATTGAGCGAACGAACTGCGCTGCGGTGATAGTCGCTACTCCTGCTGATCGTCACACCGAAGCC
>JBDTTW010000152.1:0-10950 GCA_039930405.1 bacterium | reverse complement strand
CAAGTGAAACGAAACCAAGATCGTTTCCCCGAAGATTTCATGTTCCAACTGACCGACGAAGAGGCCATCATCCTGGTATCACAAAATGTGATACTTCCAGGCAAAGCCTTGGCGGGTATCTGCCCTACGCTTTCACGCAGGAGGGCGTGGCAATGCTCTCTAGTATCCTGCGCAGCACGAGAGCTGTGCAGGTCAACAATCGCTATTATGCGGGCCTTCGTGAAGCTGCGGCAGATGCTGGAGTCAAACGAAGAACTCAACCGCAAATTCGCGCTCGTTATCCGAAAACTTGCCACGCATGATAAATATTTCAAGGTCGTTTTTGATGAGCTGAAAAAACTGACCGAACTTCCAACTCCGCTCAAATGAAAGACCGTGACAAGTAACAAGTGAAAAGTTACGAGTCGCAACAATCAACAGATTTTGGTTGAAGTCAGTCCGCGACTCTGCGCCAGCCGACAGCCAAGCCATTCTCGATCTCCATGCCAATACCAACCGCACTGACTTTGCCATCGGTGATCCACGATACCTTGTAGGAGTCGGCGGTCTTCTCGATGACCAAATCATACTCGTCTGAGAACTCGCCACTGTCGTAGAAGTACCGAACGTGGTAGCGCCCCGCGAAGCCCTCCTTCGGCCCCCCGGTCGCGATACCTGGCCCGCTGTAGGTGTGTCCGTACAGCCATCTCGCGTTTAGAGTTCCCGGCGCATAGCTCTTGGTGTACAGCACAAAACCGATATTCGATACACCTGGCCCCTCTGCAGTCATAGCAACTAGCCCTCCTCTTGTGTGTAGACAAACATGTCGCCCGCTAAAGCGGGCTCAGAAAACAGGTCTTACCACTACGTTAGCTCACTGTTGCACGTAAGCGGGTTCACTGCGCCACAGTTATTACTACATTTCCCTTCTTGTGTCCTTGATCCACGTATCTGTGAGCGTCGACCATCTGTTCCAGCGGGTAGCTTCTGTCGATGACCGCTTTGAATTTGCCCTCTTCAATTAGCTGTTTCAGCTGGACAAGATATTCAGCGCGCGGCCGTGGCGCTCCACCATCAACCGACATGTATTTTCCGCCGGGCGTTAATGCATTCCGGCACTGCACTTTTAGTTTTGAAGTTTTTCTTTTGCCAACCGCGTCGAAAATGAAGTCATAAAGCTCGCCATTGCCAAGAGAGTCTTTTGCGGTGTAGTCAATCACTTTATCCGCGCCCAAAGATTTCACTAATGCCAGGTTCGCCGTACTGCAAATGCCGGTGATCTCCGCGCCCGCGATCTTGGCGAGCTGCACCGCGGCTGTTCCTATGGCCCCGGAAGCTCCATAGACCAGCACTTTTTTCCCCTTACGGATATTTCCTTTGTTCAAAAAATGCGAGGCGATCATTGCGCCGTAAGGAACTGCTGCGGCCTGCTCATAGGTCATCGTCGCCGGCTTGTTAGCAAGGCAGCCGGTCAGCGTCTGCGCTTCCGGCAAACACGCGTACTCGGCATACGCTCCCATCCTAAGACCGGCTGAGCCGTAAACCTGATCGCCTTTCTTAAAGAGCTTTACATCTTTGCCTACTGCTTCGACCTCTCCCGCGAGGACAAAGCCGGGGATGGGTTTCCGCGGTTTGAGAAGACCCACTCCCAGCCGCCTCATGAGCGAAAACATGAGAGGCAAGTCAGAGCGGCGCATGAGAGAGTCGCTTGCTGTTACTGCGGTGGCGTAGATTTTGATGAGCACTTCATCATTTTTGGGCGTGGGTTTTTCCACCTCTTTGAGCTGAAGAACCTCCGGCGGCCCATACTTTGTGCAGACAATCGCTTTCATAAGTGTTCATACGATCGGCGGCCCTTAGGGGTTCTCGCGGAAGGGCCAAGCGAACGCCCTGCCTCACGGTCGGGCTATTGCCCCCGATGACTGACTAATTGCGACTAGCCGAACGCCCTGGCGCCCGGTCAGTCGCCAGTGATCGGGGCAGTAGCCCGACCGTGAGGGAGGGGCGTTCAGTCGTCCAAGCTGCGACTCACCAGAGGCCATTCAGCCGATACAAGAACTCAGGCATTCACAGATGAGCAGGGCTGGACAGTGCGCCATAGTCCGACAAGACAGAAGAGCGTATGGTGGCGGTCGTTGTGACCAGAGATTTCGATGACAATGAGTTTCCGCTTGCTTACCTAATTACCTTCCGCTGCTATGGGACGTGGTTGCACGGTGATGATCGGCGGTCTACGGATCGCAAACACAATGTGTACGGCACAGCCAAAATTAAGCCTAACCGAGCATTGCAGCAATCAGACATAAAGCAACTCAAGCATCCTCCTCAATATCTCAACGCTTCCAAGAGAAGGGTCGTAGAAAACGCCGTGCGGGAAGTATGTGATCATAGGAAGTACCTTTTACGAGCCTTTCAACATTAGAACAAATCACGTGCACTCAGTAGTCACGGTTCTGGGAAAGCCTGAGTCTGTTTTGACTGCGTTTCAGGCTTACTCGACGCGAGCATTGCGGAAGCACAAACTCGTTTCGCCGCGAGTCAAGCCCTGGTCTCGACATGGCAGCACGGTATATCTATGGAAGCAACGAGATGTTGAAAAAGCGATTGAGTACGTGTTGTTTCGTCAGGGTGATGAGCTTTTCAGCTTGGACGACGACTGACCGAACGCCCTCCCTGACGGTCGGGCTACTGCCCGATCGCCGGCGCTTAGGGGTTCTCGCTTCAAAACCCTTAATCAGAGTCAGACTGATATGACTCGGACTTCGAGGCTCCTCATTTAGCAGGTCGCTTCAGAATATCCGCCAGGGCTTGCAAGCGAGTTGAGTCCGCTGCGTTCGGCGTCATGGTAGCGCTCTTTTCCAAAGACGGCGCCAGACTCTTAAGTTTTGCGAGCTCGCCTGACTTCATGTGTGAACTCTCGGCGCGTTGAATCGCCTGGCGCAGCGCGGCAACCCGATCCGCAGGCAGAGCTTGCGATCGTTCTAGCTGGTCCACGTAAGCTTTCGCCACAGTCAAGGTTCGCGGCCACTCGATCTTTTGCTGGTTCTGCACATTGAGTTCAGCAACACGAACCGCTTGCGCGGCGTCGATTTCGTTTTGCGTAAGAAACTTTGTTGGAGTCAGCTCAAAGATGTCGAGGCCGCGCGCGATCTCCGAAGCGTATATATGGCCGTTATACCAATAGGAGGACCAGTCGCCGCCGAGCACCAGCATCTTCGGATCAATCGGTCCGCGATCGAAGTAGGCGATTTCAACCGGGTGCTGCGCGTCGGTGAAGTCCATGACGGAGACCCCGCCCTGGTACCAGGCCTGCACTTCAATGTCGCGTCCGGGAACCGGAATGAGCGAACCGTTGTGTGCTACACAGTTTTCGCTGTCGCCCTGAGCGGCCGGCATCTTGTAGTAGCTGGCAAAGTTCAGTTTGTTGTCCTTCAAATTGAAAAGTGCGTCGGCGCCCCATTTGTTCGGATCGTTAACCCGGCAGCGCGCGCCTAATCCGCCGCCCCACTCATCGGTGAACACTACTTTTTTCCCGTCGTTCGAAAACGAGGCCGAGTGCCAGTACGAATAGTTTGGATCGTTTACCGCGTCCAGACGTTTCGGATGCACCGGATCTTTAATGTCCAACAGGATCCCATTGCCGGAGCAAGCGCCGGCAGCTAACCCGATCGCAGAGTAGGCGGTGATGTCGTGGCACTGATTGGTGTCCGATGGCTTCTGCAGACCGTCCTTGCCATGAGTGCCGCCGTTATTCAGGCCGTTGAGCGCGCCCGTCCGCGGATCGATAAACAGTCGTGGACTAGATACGACCTGCGCGTCTTGCGGCGCCGCCAGTGGCACCTTAATCACATCAATGCGAAACAGCGCCGTATTCGGATCCTTGTCCGGCCCTTCACCTGAGCAGCCCGCCAACTCTTCGCTCTGGCGAACGAACGACGTTCCGGAGACGTAGATGTAAACGTTGTCCTTGTCATTCGGATCGACTACCAGAGTATGCGTGTGCGAGCCGCGGCAAGTTTGCACCGCAGCCACCTGCTTCGGATTCTTGACGTCAGTAATATCGAAAATCCGAACGCCGCGGAAACGATCTTTTTGGGCTGCCGGCAAGGTCGGCTTTCTCTCTTCCCCGGCGGGCGGCGGAGGCGCGGGCGGCGCGGGGGCAAATCCCTGTGTGCCGCAATCGAGGCGGCCGTTGGGCATTTCAACAGACATGAAGAGCAGGTTCTTGTAAACCGACGGATCGCCTTGTCCACCCGGACATACCATCGAAGTTAACAAGGAAGTCTTCGCCGGATTAGAGATGTCATAGATGCTGACACCGTAAAAGTTTCCCATAAAGAGGTGATTGCCCTGGAAGGCAAGATCCGAGTTCGCAAAAGTGAGCTGAGCAAGAACCAACTTCAGCGGCTTGGGCATCTTCGCGGGTTCGGCTATGCCGATTAGACCGAGCGCCCTATCGACTTTTGGATTATCAGGATCGTCGGAGCCGAGTTGAAACGCGTCAGGCTTTTTGATGAGCAGCACATGCTTGAGTCCCAGCGATGTTTCACCTGCGTCATACAATCCTGGCGCGAGCGCCGCGCGCGGGTCATTGGCATCGGAGCCAGACATTCCAGCGGGAAGGGGCGCCGCGGGTTCAGGCGCAAACGGATTCGCCGGGGGTTCCTGAGGTTTTGTTTCCGCCGGCTTCGCGGACTCAGGAGACGCAACTGGAGCTGGAGATTGTGTTTGCGCCTGCATTCTCGCGGTCAAACAAAAGCAGGAAATAAAGAAAGCTAAGAGCAAACGGAAAGTCATGGTCTGTATCCGATTCATCGTTTTCTCCTCAAAGGTTTTTTCCCCAGCATGGTTTGCATGATTCTGATCTCAGCGCGTTGGCCACTGTCGACATCGGTAGTGAAGTTGAATAGTTCAGCGTCCTGTCCCGCGCCCGCAGTGTCGAACAAGTCCTTCACCATGATCAGCGCCCCGCCGTGGTGCTGAATCATCCCAGATAAAAAAAGATGGTCGAACTGAGCGCCTTTTGCTTTTTTCAGAGCTTGCATCTGCATTGCACTCAGCATCCCCGGCATAAGCATTGAATGGCTCGAATGGCTTGGCATAGCCATGCCGGGCATGGACATATTCATGCCCGCCATTTCCGGCATCGCAGGCGCAATCGATTCTCCCCGCGCTATCAGCCACCGTTTCATAAAGTTTATTTCGTCGGATTGTGATTTGCTGATGCGGGCGCCAAGCAATCGCAAATCTTTGTTCTGAGTATGCGATTCCATAAGCGCGGTCATCTCGACCGCTTGCGCATGGTGCATGATCATGCCCTGCATGAACTGCACATCTGCGGGTGAAAGTGGCGGCAGTGTGGCCCTCGTCGACGAGGGCAGCGTCCGGGTTGGTTGGCCCGGCGCACCCGGTTGGACCACGACCGGCGTCGCCGGTTCAGCTTGCTGGGCGCAGACCGGCAGCGCGCCCAAGCTTATGAGAATAGTGCTGGCCATTAGCGCGCTTGGCCACGCTGAAAACTTCCTTGGGGAGCGGAGCTTACGCTGCACCAGAAAGCTTTTGATGGACGTTGAATGGTCAAGCATTGCGGTGCCTCACTTTATCACAAGGCCGTACTCGGGTCATGGGTGTCAGGCTGTGGGTCCGTGCGCGCGCTCTTCCTACTACTCGCAGCTAAGAGCTTGCCGACGCGGCGAACTCTTGCTTGAATATTGACTGAATGGAACTATTTCCCGCCACTGAAACCGTCCTTGCCGAAACAGTAGCCGACAGCATTGAGACGAAGAGCTTGCCGCTGCGGAAGAGAGTGCGTTCCGGCTTTAGCTGGCTGGTATCGTCGTCTCTGGTTGGGGAATTGATTCGCTTCGCACGGTCAATTGTGCTCGCGCGGCTACTGCTGCCGGAAGACTTCGGGCTGTTCGGCATGGCTTTGACAATCGTGGCGGCCTTGAACGCCGTGACGATGCTGGGCCTGGATCGCACAATTGTCGCCAACAAGTTCGACAGCAGAGATGAACTGAAGGCACACCTGGACACGGTGTGGTCGGCGGGACTCGTTAGAAGTCTGGTCATTACGCTGCTGGTGGCGGCGTCCGCTTATCCGATTTCACGTTTCTACGGTCAACCACAACTCAACGTGATCATACCGGTTCTCGGATTAGTCAGCCTCATTCAGGGACTGCAAAACATCGGTCTGGTGATTCTGCGCAAGGAAATTAGCTTCGCGCGGATTTTCTGGTACGAACTTGCGACTAACGTTGGTGGCATAGCGTTGACTGTTGGGCTGGCTTTGTTCTGGCGAAATGTTTGGGCCCTGGTAACTGGTCTGTTGCTAACCACTGCGCTGGGGACGGTGCTGTCTTACGCTTTTCATTCCTACCGCCCACATCTGGCCTTCGAAAAAGTTGCGCTGCGCCGCGTCCTGAGCCTGGGGAAATTCGCGTTGGTGATCGCGGTCGCGTCATATCTTACCAACATGGCCGACAACGTCATGGTGGGGCGTTTGCTGGGAACGGGCGCGCTCGGCAACTACTCGCTCGCTTTCAACATTTCCAGCGCTCCGATTAGCGTACTTGTTTTCTCGTTGGGCACAGTGCTCTTTCCCGCCTACGCGGAAATTAACGCGCAGTATCCCAGACGTCTGGAGCTGGCGGTTACCAAAGTATTCACCATCGCTTCGATGATCATGTTCACGATCGCAGTGCCGTTGTTTTTGCTTGCCGGGGATATTGTTGAACTACTCTTTGGCGGTCGCTGGACCAGCGCCGGAAGAGTCTTACGCGTCCTGGCGTTGGTCATTCCCTTGCGCGGGCTCAGTGTGCTCATGTCGAACGTTTTCTGGGGCATGAACCGGCCGAAACAAGTGGCCGTCGGACAAACGCTGGAAGCGGTTGTGTTTCTAATTGCACTCTATTCGTTGATAACGATTTTCGGCGTGACTGGCGCAGCCTGGGCTGGCGTGATCGCTTACGGGTTCGCGTGCATTAACCGTGTCGTGGCGATGAACCAGATTATCCCGGGCATCACCTTAAAGCTTTTTCGAAATTCACTATCGCCCGTCCTCGCGGCTGTCGCCGGGCTACTGGTTGCAGGCTTTAGCTTGAGCTTTCTCGACTCACCGCTGCCGCGAGTGATCTTGGGCGGGCTGCTCTCAACCCTTATTCCGGCAGCGATCTTGTTACTGGTCAGATCTGACTTGAGAAAATGGCTGGTTGAGTGGTTCTCTTGATACTCGAGGTGATTCCAGTTTAGTTAGGTGCGGCGCGTCAGCAAATGGCGGTAACCCAAACTTCGGCATCCTAAATCAATTAAGAAGTCTCCAAGCGACACGTTCTAGCCAGGACTTCTAAGATCGCGCGAGTGCTTCCGCTAACGGCGCCAGGTGTTCATTGAACCGAATCACCTGACGGTAGTAACCGGCCGCAACCTGCTGCTCACCATACTGTTCATAGAAGGGAATGGGATCACTGAAATGGGCACTCGGGTTGAGGTTGACTGGATGCAGGCATTCAGTTCTGAGCGCTTCAGTCGAGGTGTGCTGCAGCCTCGGCTGGATCTCGCCGGCAAGCTCGGCATATTCCTTCGCCGCCGACATCTTTCGCGCAAGTGCCGAGTCGTCCAGCAAGCGGCAAATTCCATCCACATGGGAGGCTGTTTGGCGGGTGCTCTGCTGGTCGATGAGAGAGAATGCAAAATTCGCGACGGTGTGTCCGCGCGCTCTCCGCGCCGCCGTGACGGCCGCATCAATTACCAATCGGCAGACGTCATGCATCGGGTTATACCCTTCCAACGCGTCGCCAGCCAGATAGTCGATTCGCTCAGCAACCAAGGCTTCGCAAAGTTCCCGCGCGAGCCCGATAAAGAGATCGTACTGGTGGTTGAGAATGGTTGCGTACGCCTCGGTATCGGTGAGGCGCCCGTAAATGGCGCCGGACCTCGCTCCTGTCTGATTTAGAACCTTTGTGGTTGAAGTCAGCCTTGATTGATTCAAGCGGCCCGATCCATCGGTAAGGACAAAGACCAAAGGCCGTGCTGCTTCGAGCCAACCGTGAACCAGTAGTTCGTGACCAGGATGAGCTACAACCAGAGCGGTGCGTAAAGATTTAGCGTTAAGGCGGCCGTTGCCAAGAGAATCCATTTCGTTTCCGGGCGATGCAAAGAAATGCGGTTAGCAGCTTGATAGTTTTCAAACAGAACTTTGGCGGTGCGTGCTGATTCCTGATAGTCGCTCGACCAGATACTTCTTATTAAAGCGCCCTTCCTCGAACTCCTCTTTTTCAGAAGCTGCCTGCACGAAGCGATGACCTTCCTGGATGGCATCATAGTGTACATGCCATCCTTTCAACCTCTCTTTCGGATTCCAGCGGGCCTTCCGTTCGCGGAAAACTTTCGTCTCTCCATGTTTTTGAGATCTAAACGAATAATGCTTTAACAAGAATCTGAACGGATAAACCCGCCGCCCATCGAATCGTACATCATGCCCCGCCGATGCGACGGTTGAGATTGGTTGCCCATAGTTCTTCCAGGCTTTTCTCTGTCGCTGATGGGATAGGTTCTTCAAGTCAAAATGCCTGAAGTAGGTTTCATGGTCCATGCCTATCTTAAATTCGTTATCAACGGGATGAAACTCAACAATTGTATGATCCACGCAATTAAAGCCCGCCTGGTCCACTCGATAAAGAGCATCCTTGTAGCTTACTCCTGGCCAGGGAGACCGCAGCACCTCATCAGCACCGCGCCGTACAAACCAGTCGGCCTCGATCTCTTGCGCGAGTGCCTCAATACGTTCGAGCATAGCGCCCCAATCGAAATAGGCTGAAGGGCCTGCTTGAGGGAATCTTTCGACAGTTACTGGTAGCCGGCCTTCCAGATTCTTTGCCAGCTCGTAGGTAGTGTCGGTGGACCAATTTTCCAGAACACGCACGCTGATTCCCTGATCGGTCCACTTCTTAATGGACTGAACTATGATGTCTGCTTCATTGTAAGCCGCCATAAACGCGACCACGCGAAAATCTGGAGGCGCGACCGCTGCCGGTTGTTTGGCAACAGAACTGTTGGTGAGCACGGCCAAAATTGTTTTCTTCTCGGCCCTGGCATTATCGCTTGCGGTCCACCCCATAAACTCAGGATTAAACCCTTCGGAGCGCAGCAAATCTTCAAGCTCAAGAAGACTCCATTTGCCTGGACCATTCGGAGTGTTCACGGAGCCGTTGCTGTCATTTAAATTCAAGCCCCGGTCGGCGCTGGTCAAAATACAAACAGGCGCATGATCAAGCAGACCTCTCAAGCTCTTCAATAGGGAAGCGGTTTTCGCAAAACGCTCGAGGTCTTTGCAAATGATGACCGAGCGTTGCAAAAGTTCTGCAGGCAATTCCAGCGCGTTGGCGAGTTCGGTAGGTTCTTCCAACCAAGTCATTCCATCGCCGTATTGAGCGCTGTAGCTTTCCAGATCCGCGCTGGGGACAATGCCTATGATTTCAAACTGCGGATGAAGCTGCATGAGGTTTGCGGCGGTGGGCTTATCAATCGCGATCACGTGAGTGCATCCGAAACGCTCAGCAAGGTAAGCCGCAAATGGGTAAACATCAGGCTGAGACTCATTCCGAACAGTTGACCGCGCGTTGATTAACAGCCTTAACCCCTGGCGCGGATTTATCGCAATGATTTGTGCTGCTTTGCGAGCATTTGAGACGTGCTTGGAAATTGGGGTTAAGAACTGTCCTAAATATTTTTTCACTTGACGTCTGTTGATTAGAACATGAAACCGAGCTTCTGTGACTTATTGGAAGGTTCCTGTGGTTTGTCTCCATCCAGAATCTCACGGAAATAACTCAAGAGTGTGTTTACGGTTTTGTCTGGTGAACATTCAAGAATTCTTTGTCGCGCGGCGCGGCCAATCTCCTCCAACCTCGAATGTACCCACGACGAGATGATTTTTTCCGCGAGTGCTTCTGGATTGTCAGGCACGACGAGAAACCCGGTCGCTTCTTCCGTAATCAGTTCCTCAAAACTCGTTCCTGTTGTCCCAATCACCACCTTGCCGAGTCCCATCGCTTCCATGGCGGCATTTGATAAGTTCTCTATAAGAGAAGGAAGAACTACCAGGTGAGCGCCCGCGATCACCGGATAAAGCTGAGGGTGCGGCAGTTTTTCCAACAGCACCAATCGCTCGGCGTAGCGACCACACCGGGCGCGGGCATAATCCGCCATTGCTGGCGCGAGTCTGGATTTCATATCACGACCGACGAGCGCTACATAAGCATCCGGGTATTTTTCCAGAACGCGGGGCAAAGCCTGAGCGAGTGTGTGAAAACCCTTGTGCAATTGGAAGCGGCCAAAGAAAAGAAGATATTTCTTGCCCTTTAGGAAGCGATCATAAACCGAGGTGTCGCAATCCTGCGTTTCCTGATAGAAGGTTGGGCGAATTACACGCACGTCCCGCAGCTGCGCTTCCGTCGTTAACATTTGTTGGAGGGCGTAACTTGGGGTGTAGACATATCGGCTCAGTCGGAATTGCAGGCCTTCCAATCTCTTCACCATTCTGGAATCCAGCGTTTGTTTTACCCCGTCCGCGTCATCAAGGGCCGGCCGGTAAGACGAAGCCCGCAACGCATGCGGGACTCGAAGACGATACATCGATACCAAACCACAACAGGAATAATTAGGGAACTGTACGAGATGAAAAGGTTGTTGGGCGTTGAGCTGTTTCAGCTTGCGATAGACCCTGGCGCTGAAGCCCAGAAGCTGAACCGCGGCCGGCACTCGGATGCCGGTCAAACGGTCCAAACGAGACCAGCCCTTGCTGTTTCGAATGCGGTGGACCTTTACGCCATTGTGCTCAAATTCAGCGTCATCAATTTCCGACAAGGTCAGCACGTGGATGTCATGGCCCATGCCGGCCAGCGCCGCAGCAACTCGATGAAGATAGTTTGCCAGGCCACCATCAAAATACCTTTCAGTCACGTATTCCGG
>JBDTTW010000151.1:0-5119 GCA_039930405.1 bacterium | reverse complement strand
CACCGCGAAATCAGGATCGATAATGGAGCGCGTGTGGTAGGCGAAAATCTGAGTTTGGAAAATGTCTATGCCTTCGAGGAAGAACGGGCGTTTCTCTGCAAAGAAGATCGGGAAGCGCTGGTTTGCGGTGACTACCAATTGATCTGATTCGACCTGGGCGAAATCAGGATTGACGGCAAAGTCGAGCGTGACCTTTGAGGTGAGACTGTACTTTCCCGTTAAGCCGAGATCCAACTTGATTGGTTCATTAACGAATCTGCCACCCGCGGCAAGCTGCGCCGCAGTCACCGGCGCCTTTCGTTTTCCGGTTTCGGAAATCGTCACGCTCGGAATCAGTTCCAGCGTGCGCTCAGTTGAAATCCCTTCAAAGCCTGTCAGGTGACCTGCCTGGGCCAACCAACTCGAAACGTCGCGCGAGATCGGCATCCACATGTCCAGTTCGTTGTTGAAGCGCTTGATGCGCCGCCAAAAATGCGCGCCCCAGAGCGTGTCCTTGCCGCCGTTGTAGCGAATCGACTTAAACGGAATCGCGACTTCAACCGTGTAACCATCGGTGGTTACCATTCCTTTCGATTCAAGCACGACATCGAGACTAAAATCTTCGTTGCCTCCATCCGTCCAAATTCCGTCGGCCTGGATGCCGAGTGGATTAAAGTCAAACTCGTACGCTTTGCGTTTGTCGTTGAAAGTGTCGAACAGAATGCCGACGTAGTCGTCGTTAAAGATGTCGTCGCGCTTCGGAATGTTTGCGCGCACTTTGTCTGGCTCGTCAAAACAATGGAAGGCCACATAAAGAAATCTCTCGTCATGACCGAGCATTACTTCCGTCGGCTTGGAGGGCGCGATATTGTCGCCGGGTTGAATCTGATAAAAATCTTTGAGTACAGCGGCGTTCTGCCACACTTCATCGTCAAGTTTGCCGTCGATGACGGGCGGTTTGGCAAACGTCGGCAACCGCACGGGATTCGTTTTTTCCGGAGGTAGTGCGGGTTTGCCGCCCACTGGTTTCGCGTTTACGGGAGCGTCGCCAGGCGAGGCATTCGCAATACCAGGATCGGCAGCCTTAACTTCAGGCGAGCCAGCCGGCGTCGCCGAGGCAGCGGCCTGTGGCGGTTGGGTCTGCGAATGAATGGTGGTCAGGCAAAGAATTATCGTCGCAATGGTAAGTAGACTGGCCTTCATGAAATCTCTCCCCATCGATTCCAATTATTTGGACGCTTGTTCGTTTTCTTGAACTTGGCGTGAAATCCGCTTGCGACTCGTTAGCGTTAGACGAAACAAAAAAGAAATCGTTCCAAAAAAGAGAGGCTGGGGATACGAACCTTTCCATGAAACGATCTAATCATCTTGGTCGCAGGACGATGCTGCCTTCACCGGTGTAGAGCACAAAAACATTGCCGCCCCGACCAACCTTCCAACGCTTGGTTCGGGATGAAGGTGCTACGTCTTCGGTAATCGTCAACCCCTGGTTAGTGATGCCCTCGGCATCTGTTTCTATCGTGAAGTTTGAGTCGGGCGCGACGGCGAGCGAGATGGATCCGTCGCCGGTCCGAGCATTCAAACTAGTGAACCTGCCATCCAGCGTGATGGCGCCATCGCCGGTGCGGGCATCGGCCTGGCCGTCAAAGTTTGCAATGCGAATGTGACCATCGCCGCTGCTGACTTTTAGTTGACCCAGGCTATCGATCACTTCAATGCCGCCGTCACCGGTCCGCAGCGTTAACTCGCCAGTCACGCCTTGCAAAATCAACTGGCCGTCTTCAGATGAAACGTGAACGCTCGAGTTGCGCGGCACGAAGACTTCGAGAGAAACCCAGCCGGAATGGTCATCCGATTTTGCAATCACAGAAACCGCGGGCCCCTGCTGATCGGTTTCGATCCTGACTTCCTTCAGTTGCTCCTCATCGTCGCCGTGCTTGGTTGCGCGGTACATAACTTCGGCTTTATCCCAGCCGTGAACTGTAATCGGGCCATCAAAGGTAGCCAGGTTTACGCGCGAATTCGCCGGCACGGAAAAACTCTTCGATTCCTGCTCGACAAACCGGTTGGAGCCGCCGCCGCTAGCCCGGGCAGTAGCGCGGGCTTCGCTGCGACTTACGGCACGCACTTGTTGCCGCCGCGTTTCCCTTTGCACTTCACGCTGTGCCTGTTGAATTTCGCGTTCGGCATCGCGCATCGCCCGTTCGACTTCCCGCTGTATCTCGGGCGTCATCTGCTGCGTCATTTTCTCGACATCTGCTTGAGACATTGCCTCACGTCTCACCTTAGCGGCCATGATTCGAGCGCTCTTATCGATCTCGCTTGCCTCAGCCGACGAATAGACTTCCGGATCTTCTTTTTCTTTATCCTTAGCTTTGTCTTTTTGCGAAAGCAGGCTTTGCGCGGGACTCAACGCCCGGCCATCATCCGCACGCTTGATGGTGATGCCGCCGTTGACATTGCCAAGCTTGATGCGCGAACCGCCCGAACCCAATTGTCCGTACAATGAGTGGCCCACATACTCGCCATCTTTGACAGCAAGTCCAAAGTCGTTGCGAATCGAGCCATGAAGCGTCTCGGCGCGAACGACCGCGTTCGAGTCTGAAGGAATCGTGACAACAACCGGACCATTTACGGATCCCAGCGAAAGCGGCTTGGCCGGATCAAGCTGCGTAAACGTTACGTTCACTGGTCCATTCACAGTGTTCAGCTTTGCTTCACCTTTTAATCCGCGCGCGACTACCCGGCCGTTTACCGAAGAAGCCTTTACATCGCCTTCGACGCTTTCAATCTCCAGCGAACCATTAATCAAATCGATCGCATCGAGGCGCGCCTGGCGCGGGACGACAATCGTGTAATCGACGGTGGCCGGATTGTTGTAGCGGCTTCTTTCTTCGCTGGTGAAATTCTGATCGCGATTCGGATAGTCCGTTCTGATGCGTATAGCATCGGCGGTCGCGGTAACATCAATCTTCGCTTCCGCCAAACGCTGCGGGTTGTAGGCGCGCTTGATCGCATTCACCTGAATTTCGTTGCTATCCGCAACCGTTATGCGAATGTCGCCATTCATGTTTTCGATACTGACGCGACCGTTCGCCGCCAACGGATAGGTTTGATGAAACTCTTCGCGCACTTCCTGGCGCTGCGGTTCCAGGTCGGGAGTGTCGCTTGGTCGGGGGAGAAAGCTTCGCAGTTCCGTTAACTGGTCCACTTTCGCGGCCAGGCCTGCTGCGGCGGGCCAGTTGCCCGAACTAACCAGCGCGGCCGCCATGGTCATTGATGCTATGAGTGCTTTATTCAACATGTTTTCTCTCTTCAATCAGTCGTGTTTCGCGTTCTAATACCAGAACACCAGCGGCAATTTGTTTGTGGCAGAAAATTCAGTGATTTTCCGCTTATTGCCCGTTAGTTTTAGCGGCAAGCCCGGACCGCACCGCGGCCCGCAACAAACGAAGGTGCTAAACGACCCGAAGTTGTCGCGACAGCGCTAGTTTCCCGAATCTATTAGGTGGATTGTTCCGGTGAACGACGCAATAGTGATCAGCGCATCGCCGCTGCCGTGTACCGCGTTAATGCGCCGCAGGCTGTAAATTGTTTTAACGATCACAGGCCTCACCTTGATCGTTTTGTCCTGCGGATCGACTACTACGATTACGGGTTCCTTCGCCTCAGGAGCAGCGTTGGGATTTGGCTGCGGCGCAGGCTCGGGCGGAGCCGGAGGCGCTGGGGTAGCTTTCTTCGGCATGACAGGCACGGGATCCTCGATGGTCAGGTTCAAGGGAAAGTCGCTAATAACTTCACGGTCTCTGGGGACGCGCGCGTTAAGGCGAAAAGAGGAGTTTTCCGGCAAACTCAAGGTGACGTCGCTGCTCGTCGTATTGAATGTGTATCGTCCCTGACGGGCCAGGGGTCCGGAAAAATCAATCTTGCCATTCGCCGTCTTCACGGTTACCAATTGATGGTCCACGCCCTCAAGCTCGATGTCGCCGCTAATGCTCGAGGCTTCAAAACAATCGCCTTGATCGGTGGGACGCAGGCTTGCGGCAGTGAGCATACCGCTGACAGATTTCAGCGCTATCCGGCCGGTTGAATTCGCAACTGCAATCTCGCCGCTAAAACTTACCGCTTCAACCGATCGCGTTGCTTTCTTAATTGAGATGTCGCCGGTCTCTGAGCGCGCAAAAATTGAGGCCACGTCGCTGACATCAATCGTGCCGTCGCCCGTTTGCAAATAGAGCGCTGCGCCACGCGGCACCATCAACTCAACATCGCCAAAAGCGTCACAGCCGCCTTTCTCTTCCACACCGATTTGCTTGTCGACAAGCCAAACCAGAACCTTTGCCGCGCCGGCGGAGGGCAGACCCGAGTTGGCGCCCTTAAGTTCAATGCGCCCGACTTCGCTTGAGCGCGCGAAAACTTCGTTCTTGTCCCAACCGCGCACGGTTACGTTTCCCGAATCGACGCAAAGTGAAACGGCGACATTCGGCAGCGCCGTAATTGATCGCTCAATCTTCTGCGTCCCGGTTTTGCCATGCCCATCGGCATAAGCGATACCTGTGGACAACAGCAGAAGAAAACTAATGATGAATACTTTGAATTTCATTATTGCTCTTACTTCAATCTTACTTATCGTTCACGCGAGCCTGGGCAACTGTGTTAAGCAAATCAACTTTGCTTTGATACGCCGAAAACATGAATTCGGTCGCATCGGGATCGTTCGGATTACTCTTGGCCGCAGTGCGCGCGACCGCCAGAGTGCGGTCCACAAAAGCCAAATTCCGCTGGTACTCAGCCTGCACGTCAGGCTTCATTCGGGCCTTGTCCGATTTGATGGTCGAATCCAACTGCGCAATCGTTTGCAGGTAACTACGTTCGCCGGGCAAAAGTTTGACGTGATTTGCGGCTCTGTCATTTTGCTGGGGTGTGGCGAGCGCGGCTATAGCACTGCCTCGCTGACGGCGCTCTTTCGGAACAGCGCTCTTCGTTCCATTCGTTTCTGACGAAGGCGGCACGCTCTTTACCGGAGGCGCCGTTGTCGGTTCCGGACTGGGCGCGGGCGAAGCCGTTGCGACCAGCAAATCTGTTGAAGATGTTGGCACTGTCTGCCACCGCATCATGCCCATGATCAAACCAAAGCCAA
>JBDTTW010000150.1:0-8010 GCA_039930405.1 bacterium | reverse complement strand
TCTGGGGCGCGGCAAAGGCCGCTGGATTCAACAGAAAAGATGAAAGCAGAAGGAGTAGCAGTAGACTACGTTTCACAAAAATCTCCCGCGAAAAGGTTCGTCGTGTTTTCTTAAAAGTCTGTTTCCCGATTTGCCGGGGTGTTTCGATGTCGCGCCGCAGGAATAGGATGTCGGCCACTTCAGCCTTGATACGATTCGTCCTGCTCAATCCGCGAAAGGACCCAGTCAAACTCTCCTGAGGTTATCTTTCCGCCGCAGAATTCACAAATGCCCGCAGCATTAATTTTCAGGGGCGCCCCACAGTTGGGACAGTTTAGATCCGCGCGCGCGGCAGCCGGCTTGGCGCTGCGGTTTCGGATAAAGGTCCAGTATTCGCTCCAACGCCGCAGGTTGGTTGTCGACCCGGCCACGACGCGCCCGTTCGCATCAGCCGTGTAGTCGTAACCCTGGGCGCCAATACGCATGGTGATGGCATTGTAAAACTTGTCTTCCGTAATCTTTACCGGCTGCATCGCGGTAATGGTGCACTGATCCAGCTTGTTGTGGAGGCCCTGTCGCCGGTAAGCATCAATCCAATATTGATGCATTTGGAAAAGGCTGTCCGTTTCATGCGGGCGCGCGCGGTCCCAATCAAGCGTGGACCAGGCGGCCTGCAGCTCGTCAAAAATCAGCCGCGCGCGCGCCTGAAACGCGCCCCAGGAAAAATCAGGATTGTTTTTTTCGAAGGCGGCGCGAATGTTATCAAAGCCGGGCTGAACCACACTGCGGTAATCAGTGCCAACCTCCGGCACGTCGGAAGTGAGCAGCGGTCCTTTTGCTTCACGGGTGAGCAGCGCTACGTTACGAACGTACCACTGAAATTCGCCGCTCTCGATTTTTGTTCCGCAGAAGGCACAAGCGCCAGCCGTGTTCTTCTGCAGCGCGCCGCCACAGCGCGGACAGTGAAGCGCCGTAGCCTGCGCCGGCGCTGGTGATAGCAGGTCGCGCTTGCGCTCGAGTTCCCAGCGCTCGCGAACGTAGTAGCTCATCTCTTTCTGTTTCTGATTGGCCTGGACCACCTCGGTGTAGTTCGCTTCATATATCAAACTGATCCTTACCAGTGGCGTTTCCAGACCGCTGACGTTGGCGATGTTTAGTGCGCCGACGATTATTCCCTTAACTTCCTTTAATCCGGGCGGGTTCCGTTGCGATAGATTCGCGCGCGCGGCGTCGCTCAGGTACGGCGAAAACTGATCAAGCGCGGCCGCGCCGCGACCACGAGCGTCGTGGGCCTTGCCGTAAAGCGCGTAAGCAAAGTCGGTAAAAACTATTTCAGAGAAGTGGGGATCGAACTTGCGTAACTGATCAAACTGGCGCGGAATGTTTTCTGAACTACTTTGCTGCGTATTCAATCCCAGCGGCGTTGCTGGTTCAACCCGCCTGACGCGCCTCACAAAGTAATAAATCACGGCGGCAGCGATTAGGATGTCGAGAGGAATCCCAACCACCGGATACTCAATCGTGAGATATGCGAGGACGCGTAACAACTGAAAGATGAGCCAAATGAGTGCTCCGCCGCCGCCTCCGCCGCTGCCTCCATGCCCGCCGCCGCCGCTATACGAACCGCCGCCACCGACACGCGCCAAAGTCTCCACCGCAAGCGCGACCGACAACATCACTGCGCCGCCGATTAAAGAGGCGCGGCACAACAACCGCATTACCAGGTTGGTCCGGTTTCCAGGTCGCATCACAATTCGAAACGCGGCGCGTCGGGAAGCTCGTTCGGATTTTCAGCGCTAGCTGGCAGGTATTGCGCCAACAAAACGCCCAGCTTCTCTAAACTGGCTCTTAAGGTTTCAGGGTTCGGTTGTTTTCCCGCTTGATGTAATTCAAAAATCGCCTGGTTCCATTCCAGCGCCGGGACAGTTTTAAGGATTCCGCGGTCGGCGATTAGTTCCAGCCTGCGCTCCAGCAGCGAGAGATAAACGAGCACGCCCAGTTCGGCTTTTGTGTTTGCTATGCCCGCTTCATAGAACATGGCCGCCGCGCCCGCGCGCGCTGCTTTGTTGCGCACGCTCGCTCGCGTCAACCAGCGCCGCAGCGCGTTACTGCGAGAGGAAACGTACGTTCCTAAAACGAAAAGCAAAGCAATATCGATTGGCACCCAGACTTGATGAAAATTAAAAGGTGAGAAAAGCAGGAAAGTGAGACCGGCAAATGCGAGCAACGCGCCAAACAAATAGTTAGCCGCCGCGTACGAATGAGAACGCGCGCGAACTACCAGCACCAGCTCAGCATCAGTACGTTTCTCGATTTCTCGGATGCATTGGGTGAGGGCGGTGCGCGCTGCGGTATCGAAGTCGCTGCTCATCTTTATTGCGTGACGTTGGGAATCCAGAAAGTTTGCCCGTCAACCACGACGCTCTTCAGGCCATTCTTTGGCAAGTCTTTTTCTTTCAGACCAAGAAAAGTGAAGTGGGGTAAGTCACTAAGCACCGTTTGAAACCAACCGTGGTCGGCGAGAAGCTCGCGCACGCGAGCATTATCAAATTCGTTAACGTCGAACGCCAGCATCGCGATGTGCTGTGAAGTGCCCGGCGCCGCGATCGAATACAGAATCGACTTGGAAAGGTCCTTGCTGAAATAAATGCCGCTGCGCTCAAGCTCCAGCACCTCGGCGATTTGTTCATGCAGCGGCAACGCTTTAAGGCGCGCGACTTGTTCTGCGGTCAAGCGCCCCTGCCGCAACCAGTAGTCCAGCGCGGGAATAAAGCGCGTGTTCCACAATTCGTAACTATCCTGGTAACTGCGGCGCGCGGCTTCGGCGCCGTCGCGCGGCGTGATATTCAAACCTTCCTTAAGTGCCTTTTCGCGCGCTTTCAGCAACTGCTTCATCGCTTCGGGCTGCAGCTCGACGTCCGCGCCCTCGATGTTTTCGGTAGTGTAATCCGCCTCTTCCTGAAACTTCGCAACTTCTGCTTCGCTGGTAAAGATACAAACCGGCGGCGGTGTCACTTTTTTTGCCAGAAACATGGCGCCGTAGTCTTCAAGTATCCGGCGCGCCACGGAATCGGTGTGTGGGCAGATGCGATCGACGTCGGTCTTCCGTTTCTTCAGCGTCTTGCGCAGCACTTCATAAAACGAAGCAGGCGCCTCGTCGCGGGACTGTTCGGACATTGTTGTCATTGCTGGAGAACTGTTTGACGGCATTCGATATCGATTGTTTTGCGATAGCCCGAGCGAAGTGTCAAGCAGAATAAAGAACACCAGAACCAAAAACTTTCCGTAACGCGAGACTCCAGGCGAATTCCTTGTCTTGGGCTTGTATTCGCCGAGCAATCGCGAGCAGTTCTGGTACAACAGCACTTTCCACAGACTCGAAAATTCGACCTTAGGTCGTGGCAGCGATGATAGAGGCGCGGCGGCGCGATGGTCAAACAAGCCGTGCCTTGAAAGGTCCGACAAACTTTGGGAGCTCTGATTAGGTCAGCCGAATAGGATCAGTATTGGTCTTTCGACGCGTATACTTTCCCTCACATGCTAAGCGAACTGATCAACGAGATTGTCGGCATTTATCAAAAGCACGGTTGGCAATTGCGACGCGTGCTGCTGCGCCCGGAATCTCGGGCGGAACTTGAACTCGAGATCTCGTCATGGAGCGGAGTCACGCAGGAAAACGCCGAACTCGACGCGCTGTGGTTTTCGCGGCCTTCGCATGAAAAGCGCGAGGCCTGGGAACTCCGTCTGGTAGCAGAAAATCCTTACGCGCTGTTTGAAACTTTTGCAGCAGATGAATCTGAAGAAGAACGCGCAGACATGCGGCGGGAAATGGAAGCGCGGATGCGGGACCACTTCAAACAGTGAAGAGTGAAAAGTGAAGAATGAAAAGTTAATGCTTCGTCGCTCTCACTCTTCACTCTTCACTCTTCACTCTTCACTCTTCACTGCTTCCCCATCTTAACCGGAATCTCAACTCGCTCCGCGCCACGCATCACAACCAAATTGATCGTGCTGTAAGGCAGCGCTCGTCTGACGCGCGAAAGAAATTCTTCCGAAGTACGAATCGGAGTGTCACCGAATTGGATAACGATGTCGCCTGCTTTGACGCCCGCGATGTCCGCTGGACGGTTGGATAAAATTTCGCCCAGGCGAACGCCATACATCTTCGTTCCCGGGATCGGCACGCGTTCGGCTTCGCCATCTTCATAACCAAACTGTCCGCGACCTTCGGGTCGACTGCGATAGGCGCTGTTAAGACTGTCGAGTTCTGCTCTTGAGATCGTCGTTAGCTTGGCGGTCTTCGTTTCGCCATCGCGAAGGTAGACCACGTCAAAAAGTTTTCCGATCGGGGCGGCCGCCAACAGATCAGTCATCTCGTCGTCGGTATGAATCGGCATCCCATCCATGGAGGTGATGATGTCACCGCCAACCAACCCAGCTTGGTCAGCAGGCGAGCCCGGCGGTTCAACGTTATCGAATGTGACGCCGGCGCCATTCTCCGCAGTGTCGAAAGAATTCACGCCCGCGTACGACCTTTTCATGGTTTCCGCAATTTGCACGCGAACATTCTGTCGAATGGGCTTGATAATCGCAGTGAAGCCTGCCGCGGCCACGAAAAATACGATCAAAACAATAAACATCCAGCTCATGCCACTCATGCGCTTCTTCCGCTTACGCATCGGGCCACTTGGAGAAACTGCCATCCCGCGATACTGGTACTGTTGAAACTGATCTGCACCGTTCCCCGTTAGCGTGCCGGGCGGAACGTTCTGAAAACGAACTGTCTCAGTGTACTCAGCCGTACCTTCGCCGAGGCGAAACCCACAGTTGCGGCAGAATCGCAGCTCTCTGGGCATGGGCGCGTTGCAGTTTCCGCAATTTGTGACTGAGGTGTTCGTTTCGGGAGTCATGGCTATTTCGCAGATCCGAGCGTTCGGCCTTATTAAAACAGGCTAAGGATAGCAGAAGTCTATACGCCAAATGGCGCCTTCCGGTTGCATTTTGCCCGCAGATAAAAAATCACTTCGGCAGTAGATAACAGCAAAAGCCGGCCTGGCAGCCCGCGATTCCGGTTTTTCTTCCCGGTTACTCAAATAGACTTTCAACTCCATCCGGTGCAATATCTTTGAACCAACCTCCCCCTTGGCTCGCAATTCGCATTACCTTCAGCTACTCGCTGCAAGATCTTAAGGAGAAACAGTAAAACGTGGAAGTAACCAAAGCACTGGCGGCGCTACAGCCGCTTTACGGGAAAGACAACGTTGAAATCGTAACCCTCGATGGCCAGCGCGTCCGCGGCACCGTGCGCAGCATGAAGACCACCCAAGCTTTAACTACGCCGAGCGTGAAGATCGAACGCGCCGGCGGCGAGATCGTTAAGATTCCGTTTCCCAGCATCGCCGAGATCAAGGACCACAATCCCGTAACTCAGTAGGCAGTAGGCAGAAAGCACTCGGCAGAAAGAAAGAGGTTTTCGTTTTCTGCCTACTGCCTTCTGCCTACTCCTTTTGTTGTCCCTGCCCGGTATTCTCTCAAACGCCAATATGACTCTGGTTTTCGGCAGAAGTGCCGGCCGAAAGCTCCGTTCGACTGCTGGCGAACGGCGACTGGCCGCTTGTTTGTGCTACCTTCTTCCCTGACGGTTACGGGCTGTTTTTTTTCCGACCGGCATCGCGTATAGTACGCCGTTTTAGTTTTCAGACTTGAGGAGATTTTTAGGTTGTCTTTACCGATTGAAGATTTTGGTGGCCGCCTTGCGAGCGTTTGGTCGGAACTGCGTCCCGCCACGCGCGGTCTCGTCGAGCATGCGCTGCAAAATCCAACACCGGCCCCGGCACGCAGCGCCCCTTATGATGCGCGCGCCGACCACGAACTCAGCCGCCTGCTCACGGCGCTTGATGAACGAACGCACGAGGCCGACAATTTAGCGACCGAAAAAGGAAACCAGCTTCGGCACATTGCGAACACCTGCGCGGCGGTGTTGCAGGAAAAAACGCGATCGGCGGAAGTCTTTACTCAACTCGTGCGCCGTGCCGACAAACAGCGCGACTACAAGCGTATCGACGCGCTGGCTGATGCGCTTACGCGTTTTGCGCCCAGCGAGGTTTGCGAGCTGGCACGTTCGCCGGAGGTCGTAGTCCGCGCTCTATCCAGCGAGGCGCTGGCCCAGTTGCCAACTTCAGTTCTGATTGGACTGTTGAGTGATCCGGTTGATGCGGAAATAGCTCGAGACGCTTTGCGGCGCCAGGCCGACGACTACGGCTCGGAAGAAGCGCGACAAATTGTTGGCGCGTTGGACCAGATGAGTCCTGAAGATTTGTAGGCTCCGGCTCTTCTCTATCCTGCTGATAACAATTCGCTAGACCACCCGGCCTGTATAAGTCTCGTTCTCGCGGACCCACCGATATTGAAATCCCGGTCTGCTTCCCAAACAATAAGTAAACTCTATTGGGGCTCCCCACATTGCCGCTGTGAAGTCAGTCAAAGGAACAGGATAGGTCAATCCCGACTCGTATTCACGTAAGACAACAGACTCGAAAACTGTGATCGTCGTCATTAGCAGCAAGTTTGCGCCGGCAGTGATTGTGCGCGGAGTATCAAGAACAATTGCGGGCAAACATTCCTGGTTAAGCTGATCGGGAGAACTCTCAGCCGTTAGTTCAAGTACGCGGCCAAGTTTGATTCTGACGTCCGGCGCAGGACGGCCCAACGCTTTACCAAAATCCGCCTCGAAATTCCTGTTGCTTAGTTATGCTGGCCGAGATGATGAAGCCGGCTGACCACTTGATCGATCAGCCAATTTGGAGTTGAGGCGCCGGCAGTAACGCCAACCCGTTGGGCGCTTTCAACGTCTGCGGGATTGATTTCGGCGGGCGTTTCAATCAAAAAACTCTTTTCGCATTGTTCCTGACAAACCGCCAGCAGCTTGACGCTGTTTGAGGAATGGCGGCCGCCAATTACGTAGAACACATCGACCTGCCCCGCAAGAGCGCGCGCGGCGTCCTGTCGATCGCGAGTTGCCGAACAAATTGTGTTGACGACTTGTGGTTCAGCATCAGTCTTGGCACGCACCGCCTCGGCAACTTCTAAAAACGTCTTCAATTTGATAGTGGTTTGCGAAACGACCAACGGCGCGCGCAACTGCGGCAAGGTTGCGACCTCGCTCGCATCGCGCACCACGTAGGTGTTCTCAGGCGCATAACCCACGACGCCGATCATCTCGGGATGATCGGGATTGCCCGCCACCACCACGTCACGCCCGTCCAGCGCCGCGCGTTCGGCCAGGTGCTGGACTCTCGTTACAAAGGGACAAGTCGCGTCGATGACTTTGGCGGCCCGACCTTCCAGGTCGCGCTGCACTTGCGGCGTAACACCATGCGCGCGTATTACGGCAATGGTGTCGGCATCAGCTTCGTCGGGAACGTCAATCGTTGAGACGCCCAACTCGCCCAGCCGTTCCATCTCCTGCGCATTATGAATCAATGGCCCAAGCGAACGAATGGGACGCACGCCTTCATCAAGCGCGTCCTCAACCATCTCCACGGCGCGTTCAACGCCGAAACAGAAACCGTATTCGTCTGCTAGTAAGACTTCCATCTTTTGAGTTAACGCAAGCTGTGGTTTGCTGTAACGCAACTTGTGAATTACGTCCTAAACGACATTACCGACCGTCCGCAAACTAACAGTTTGCTTTACATTAGTTGACGGGCTCTGGCGCGCCTTCAGATTTTTGCCGGTTGCATTTCTCTTGCCATTCTTCGCGCACCCGATCTCCGCCAGCCACGCGCGCATCAACCCACTCAATGTCCTTGTCAATCAGGGTTCGCAGGTTCTTCAAAAAAGACTTTTTCAAATCGCCGAGATTGTGCGCAATGTCTCTGGGCAAAACTGCGTAGGAGACGTCGCCAAGGTAGCGCATAGCGTCGCAAAGCTCGTTGACTACGTTCTTGCCGGCCGATTCTGTTGTTTCTTCCATGATGTACTCCTTATCAAACGCCAAACCGCAGATTATTCCGACGGCGAGGCTATCTT
>JBDTTW010000149.1:0-7568 GCA_039930405.1 bacterium | reverse complement strand
TGCGGGGCTTTTTTGATTGGCTGGAAACCAAGAAATACAAGCTGCACGTGCGCGTTTTTCTTTCAAAATATCGCGGCTACACCTTGTGTCCCGACTGCGGCGGTGGACGCTTGCGACAGGAAGCACGCGACGTAAAAGTCGGCGGCGCTACTTTGCCGGACGTTTGTTCGCTGGCTATCAAGGACGCGGCAGTTTTCTTTGATGCGTTAGAACTCTCGACTGAACAGACAGCAATCGCGGACCGAATTTTGTTTGAAGTGCGACGCCGCCTGCGTTTCATGGTTGAGGTAGGTCTTGACTATCTGACGCTCGATCGTCTGGCTTCAACCTTGTCCGGCGGTGAAGCGCAGCGCATTCAACTAGCAACGAACCTGGGTTCTTCTTTGGTTGGCGCGCTTTACGTTCTTGACGAACCGTCGATTGGTTTACATCCGCGCGACAACGATCGGCTGATTAAGCTGCTCCACAATCTGCGCGACATCGGTAATACAGTTCTCGTGGTCGAGCATGATGAAGACATGATGCGCGCCGCCGATCATATTCTCGACATTGGTCCGTCAGCAGGTGAGCTGGGCGGACGCGTGATTTACGAAGGCGATTTTGCCGGACTGTTAACTGATCAGAGTTCACTGACGGCGCGTTATCTGCGCGGTGAATCGGAGATTAAAGAGCCAAAGCAACGCCGGGTAATTCAGAAGCGGCGTTTGAATTTGCAGGGCGCCTCGGAACACAACCTGAAAGGAATCGATGTTGAGTTTCCGCTCGACATGCTGGTCTGCGTTACCGGAGTTAGCGGCTCAGGCAAGTCAACCTTGATTCACGACTGCATTTATGCCGGCTTGAAAAAGCAACGGGGCGACTGGCAGGGACACGTGGGTGCGTTCGCAAAGCTGGAAGGCGGCCAATTGGTCGACGATGTGATATTGGTGGACCAGTCGCCGATTGGACGCACGCCACGCTCGAATCCGGTGACCTACATCAAAGTTTACGATGGCATTCGTGAAGTGTTTGCCTCGACTCGTGAGGCGCAGGCGCGCGGTTTCGATCCCTCCCACTTCTCATTCAATCTGCCGGGCGGACGCTGCGATGTTTGCCAGGGCGACGGCACTGTGACTGTCGAGATGCAGTTTCTCGCCGACGTTGAGCTGGTCTGTGAAGAATGCAAAGGCACACGCTTTAAGCAACAGATTCTGGACGTGCGTTATCGTGGCAAAAATGTGCACGAAGTTCTGAACATGACGGTGCGCGAGGCGATCAGTTTCTTTCGCGAAGTCGCAAAGATTACAAACAAGTTGAAAGTGCTGGATGAGGTTGGCTTGGGTTACCTGCGGCTGGGCCAATCGGCCACGACGCTGTCAGGTGGTGAAGCGCAACGAATCAAGCTGGCAGCGCAACTCTCAAAACGCACCGGCGCAAAAACGCTTTACATCTTTGACGAGCCGACCACTGGCTTGCACTTTGACGACATCAACAAACTGCTGGCCGCGTTTCGTGCTTTGATCGATGCCGGCGGTTCGTTGTTGGTGATCGAGCATAATCTGGACGTGATCAAGACTGCCGACTACATTATTGACCTGGGACCGGAAGGCGGCGATGCGGGCGGGAATGTCGTGGTCACCGGCACACCGGCTAAGATCATGGCCACGCGCGCGTCGCACACGGGAAAGTATCTGCGTCAACATTTGGCAAAGGCTAACGGGCATGCGGCATGAAGGCGCGCAGTAGGTGCTTGTGGCATCGCTAGCGGCTCTGCCGCCCCCCGTGCGGAAAGGCTCTGCCTTTCCGACTCGTCCAAAACAAGAATTGGAGGCTGCGCCTCCCGACCTCAAGACCGGAGGCACAGCCTCAAGTTTTCTCAAAGCAACCGGAAAGGCAGAGCCTTTCCGCACAGGCGGCGGCAGAGCCGCTAACCCTGGCCCGTCCTAAATACATTGCGAATCGAGAAATGGACGAACCCGAAAAGCAAAATGACGGCATCGGACCTAGTCACGCAATAGCACTCCGGCGACGCCTCGCCTACGTCGCAATCATCTATCTCCTTTTCATTCTGCTCTTGCTGAGCGTTGAGATCGGAACACGTCTGACGCTACCGCACCTTTCAAGTCTTGATCTCTTCGTCGTCAGCCCGCAGCAAAAAGCACAGGTGGCCGATGCCAGTCACGCAACAATCTTCGAAGGCGATCCCTTGCTGTTGTGGCGACTGAAACCGAACCTCGATCACGTCGTCTGGGATTTCACGGTGCTGTCGACAAACGCGCAGCACCTTCGTTCCGAGCGTCCACTCCAAAAGAAACAGCCAGGCGCCATACGAATTGTTTGTCTGGGCGATTCCGTAACGTTTGGCTATCGCGTGCCGACTGTTTGGCCCGAGCAGCCGAATGATTACGACCGGACAGCGCTCCCCTATCCAATGTTGCTGGAAAAAGAATTGCGGGCAGCGAATCCAAACAAACAAATTGAAGCAGTAACGATGGCGGTCCCGGGTTACACCAGTCATCAGGGTCTCGGCTGGTTGCGGCGCGAAGTCGATTCGCTCAAACCTGATCTGCTTACGATTAGTTTTGGTTGGAACGATGCAAGCTTTAGCGATGTGCCGGACAGCGAGGCAATCAAGACAGATTGGCGCGCCATCACCGTCCGCTGGCTGGTTGACCACAGCCAGGCCTTCGCGCATGCAACGCACTGGCTGCGCGCGCGACAACCGCCCAGCGCCAGAGTTGCACGTCCGGCGCCACGAGTTTCGGAACAGGATTATCTGAACAACATGATGGCCATGGCCCAACTCGGCAGGCAGAAACAGGCGGCGGTGATTATCCTGGCCGCGCCTTACCGGGATAAGGTCACGAATCCACCGGAGGCCGCTTTGATGCAGCGTTATCGCGCGGGCCTGCGTTCAGTTAGCAGCCAAAATGGCTTGCCTTTTCTTGAGCTACCCGAACTGACCGAGGCTACTTACCCGATTAACCAAAATTTTTTTGGCGAACTGATACATCCCAACGACATGGGCCATCGCCTGATAACATTGGAATTGCTCAAGCTATTACGGCAAACACGTGCGCTCGGTGATTTGAATATACCGCCGCTGACGCCATAACAAGCGTCAAGCAAACTGTTAGTCTGCGGTGGTACCCTGCCGTCCAAGTTGTGTGCTGCCGAACCGCCGCAAACTAACAGTTTGCTTTACGGATATTGATCCGGTTTATATTGAAAGCGGAGGACGCAATGACTTTAAGAGAACAAATTATTTCCGACATGACCTCGTCGATGAAAGCGCAGGACGCGCCGCGCACTTCGACGCTGCGAATGGTTAAGGCCGCAATGATGAACCGGCAGATCGAAAAAGGCGGCGAGCTGGACGACGGCGAGATGACGAAACTCCTTAATTCGTTAGTCAAGCAACGGCGCGATTCAGTCGAGCAGTATGAAAAAGGCGGACGCCAGGATCTGGCCGATAAGGAGAAGGCCGAGATTCAAGTAATCGAAGCGTATCTGCCACAAGCTGCCTCGCCCGAAGAAATTGAAGCAGCCGTGGCAGCCGCGATTGCTGCGAGCGGCGCCAGCTCAATGAAGGACATGGGCAAGGTGATGAAGTCGGTGCAGGTTGCGCTGGCCGGCAAGAATGCTGACGGCCGAATAGTAAGTGAGATCGTGAAGTCGAAACTCGGTGGTTGACGCACTCGACGGTTCCAGCAGGCTTTATCTCAATTCACGCGATGATGTAAAGCACTGAGGCATGTCGCCGCCTTCCGGCGGTTACATGCCTTTTGCTTTTGACGTCGCTTGTTGCCCGAACCTGCTTTGGTCCAGTCCACACAAACAACTACTATCTGTAGGTAATGGCAATCTGCGGCTTGCCATCAGGGAAGTTGCCCGCGCGCGTAAACGTGCCATTTAGAAGCGGCTTGCCCGAGCTGTCCATTACAACGATTTGTTCAACCTTGCCGCCGCCGTTCTTATTTTTGTACACCTTGCTGGTGCTATCGAACGGCATGCAGTTCTTATCGGCGGGATCCGGACACTCAAGCGTCAGCGAGCCTCCCTTGATTATTATCACATCGCCGCCTCCCTGCGGTTTCGGGGCTCTCACAAAAGCGAAGACGCCGAGGGCCAAAACACAAATCGCGGCTACTGTCACAACCAATAAACGTAGGTGATGCATCATTCTCTCCTTTTTGAGTTAAAGATTCTTCCAACCGTAGACAGACGGATATGTCTGCCGGGGATTTCTGGGACCTGGAACAAACGAGAATTTTTGTTTAAGCCGGACCGTTAAGTTGGTCCAGTTGTTTTCGAAGTCGTTGAATATCAGGCCGGCCGAGGTAGCTCTTAAAGTTGTCGCTACCCCACTGCTGCTCGAGTTTGGAAAACGGCTCTCTGGCCCGCATAGCATACTCGCGAGCCCCGGCTTTGTCACCGACGTTTTGTGCGGCTTGCGCCGCCAGCGTCAACGCCCGCCACTGGGACTCGGCCTGGCCCAGGCGAGCATACACAGCCGCAGCTTTTACCGCGTTATCGGCCGCTCCGTGCGAATCGCCGGAAGAGAGCATCGCTTCTGCGAGCGCCAGCTGCGCATCTGCTAAGTCCGAAAGGTTCCCGAGCTCCCCCGCCTCATTAAAAGCGGCACGAACAAAAATCACTCCCGCCGCCGCCGCACCGCTATAACATTGGGCCAGCCCCATCAGCATCTTTGCCGCAGTCGCCAGATTCTTATAATCCTTGTTCGTCTTTTCCAACGCTTGCGCAGCGGCCGCCTTGGCATCAGCGGTACGGCCCTGGCTGAGAGCAATCTGCGCCTTAATAAGATCAAGCTCTGCTGACAAACGGTTCATTTCGCCGCCTGGCTTGTTAGCAATCGCCTCAGCCTGGGCCCGCAGAGTTTGCGCCTCATCGTAACGACCCAAGCGCCATAACACATCGCTGCGATTTGCCAGGTTGTTGCATAGGCTGCGTTGCACACCCTCAGCATTGTAAATAACCCCGGCCTGTTCCAAGTGAGCGAGGCCTTCGGTAAATTTCTGTTCTTCGACCAGCCCTGATCCGCGCTCGGCGTGCGCCAGTGCCAGTAGCGATTGATCGTTGGCAGCTTGTGCCAGTTGCAGCAATTGCTCGTGACCCTTTTGCGCGGCCGCGTAATCGCCTTTTTGCAGATTTGCTCGCGCCAGCAGCACGAGGCAGGAAAACGTTTCCGAGCGATAGCCGCCCTGTTGATAGAAAGCGAGCGCCGGTTCGAGAAACTTAATTACTTCATCGGGTTTATTCTGTTGCTGACGCAAGCTCGCCAGCGAGACGCGCGCACGCGCTTCGTTGCGGCGCGCTTTTGCGCGTTGCGCCGACTCGAGCGCTTCCGATAAGTATTTTTCCGCTTCGGCGGCTTGGCCTCTTACCAGAAATGAGTTGCCAAGATCGACCAACGCTTGCGCGCTCAAGTTCTCCATGCCGTTCTTCTGGGCCAGGTCAACGGCATCGCGCGCATAGCCAGTAGCCCGCTCGGTTTCACCGCCGTCAAACGAAACGCTCGAGAGCTGCAGCAGCGTCTTTATGATCTGCGATTTGTTGTCATTTGCTTTTGCCAGCGCCAGCGCTTGTTCCAACTGAGTCCGGGCCTCGCCGAGCTTGTTCCGTTTGTTTAATAGCGCGCCGCGTTGGAAGACAACTTCCGTTCGGCCCTCAATGTTTCCCAGCGCCTGATAGATCGATTCGGCCGTTTCAAATGAAGACAAAGCCTTGGCAAGATCGCCTTGTTGTCCAGACACAATTCCTAAACGCAGGTAGGCGGTGGCGTACTGCGGATTTCGCGTGCTTGCTTCCGTGTAGCTTTGAATGGCGCCTTTGACGTCATTATTGTTTTCGTAGGCACGGCCGAGATCGACAAGTACGAACGGCTTTTCGTTGTCGCCAGTCTGTTTCGCAATGCGGCTGTAGGAATCGATCGACTTGGGAAAATCGTGGCGGGCAGTCGACGTTATCGCGTCGAGATAAAGTGAATCAAGGCTGGCTAGCCGGGCGCGGTCGGCGCTGCTCACACGCAGCAGCTCGTCCTTAGCGCGGTCGACGTAATCCAGTTCAACCAGCGCCTCGGCCAGCCGCGCGTGCGCCAGCATAAACGCATCGTCGGCGGCAATGGCCCGCTCCAGCGCCTGCGTCGCCTGATAATAAGCGCCGTCTCGCAGCGCGTTTGTGCCAATGTCGTACCAACGCTGCGCCTCGGCCGGCGGCGTGTGCGGCGCCGGGCGCAGAAAACGAAACCCCGCTACGCCGGCAATAAGTAAAACAAAGGCGCCGACAAGAATGTAGGAAATCGGAATGCGCGGCCGTTGCAGGATTTGGGACAAGTTGCTCAGCGTCCGGTTATGCGCGGTAATCGACGCCGGGCCGCGTTTGATGAGGGTCTGACCCGAGTCTTCCTCCAACTGTTCTTTGACGGCATTCAGATCCGCAATCAATTCCTTAGCCGATTGGTAGCGCTTGATCGGTTTCTTGGCCAGCGCTTTCATGGCGATGAAGTCGAGCTGCTTAGGCACATGGGGATTCACTTTCGAGGGCTCGGGCGGTTGCACGTGAAGCACGTTCGCTGCGATCTCGATAAAGCTATTTCCGGCGAACGGCGTGCGGCCGGTGATTGCTTCGTAAAGCAGCGTGCCAAGCGCGAACAGATCGCTGCGACCATCGACTGCCCCGCCGATTGCCTGTTCCGGCGAGAGATAAGCGGGTGTTCCCAGCACCACGCCGCTGCGCGTTTCGGTGGAGAGCAACGTTTGTGCTTCCGGCTCGGAACTTAGCACGTGATCTTTGCTGAGCTGCTTCGCGAGTCCGAAATCCAACACCTTAACCCGGCCGCCGTCATCAATCATGATGTTTGAAGGCTTGATGTCGCGATGGATAACTCCGCGCGCGTGCGCCTCGACCAGCGCCATGGCGACATCTCTCACAATCTCGACGGCGCGCGGCAGATTGAGTTCGCCTTTCTGCATTACGTCGCTCAACGATCGCCCGCGCGCGAGTTCCATTACCAGGAACGGCCGGCCTTCAGTCGTTTCGCCGTAGTCAAAAAGTGTGGCAATACCTGGATGACTCAATTCCGAAACTGCGCGAGCTTCGCGCAGAAATCGCGCGCGATAGTCGTGCGAGTCCGAGTTGACTGAAGGAAACTTGATGGCGACGCGACGGCCAAGATGCGTGTCTTCGGCCAGGTAGACAGTTCCCATGCCACCCTCACCGAGGGGCTCAAGAATGCGGTAATGTGAAACTGTTTGCCCGATCATTGGTGTGTTTAGCGCACAACCAACAGTTGCTATGTCGCCTTTGTACCGACGGCGGGATTGATCACCAGGAAGCCAAAACGAAGAATCGATTGCAGTACGCGCGCATGTTACGCCACTGCAAGAACCTTTTCAATGGTTTTAGCTATTGAAAGTTAGTCGTTTTCCGAAGGTTTTGGCGGAAACGCCGCGAAAATCGCCAACTTGCTTCCCCACCTACCTTTCCGTATAATTCACGGCTTGCTCGGAGCGCGGCGGTTTCGTCCGGTGGGTTCGCGCCCACTTTTTATTTTGGGCGACAGGTTTTTT
>JBDTTW010000148.1:0-2085 GCA_039930405.1 bacterium | reverse complement strand
CGAAACGCCAATAATGATTGAGGGGCGGAAAAGAGAGACAAATGCTTTGCGACGAATTTGAGAACGGTCTGACTGATTACCTTGACGGCACACTTGCGCCGGAGGTGCATCGGACGTTTGGCGAACATGCGATGCGTTGTCCGCTCTGCCATGACTTGTTAAGCGAAGTCAAAAACACGATGCAGGCCTGCAGCGCCGCAGGGGTGCTGGAACCTTCTCGCGAGCTTGAGGCGCGGATTCTGGTCAGCACCATGCCGGAAACGGCGATGAACTGCGAGGACTTTGAGGAGCGCCTAACGGATTATCTCGATGGTTTTCTGCCCGCGGGTCTTTATCACCGCTGGGAACGCCATGCGGTGCTTTGCGCGAGTTGTACGGAATTGCCAGGCGATGTTGTTCGCGCTATCGGCGCTTGCTACGTTTATATCGGCGAAGAACAGCCGGTGCCAGTGGGTCTGAACGAAAGAATCCTACAAGCTACATCGGAAACTGCCTTAGCGCGTGAAATCCGTTCGTCGCTGAACGAACGATTAGCTTCGTGGTTGCGCGCCTGGTTGGATCCAATAATCTCTCCGCAGCTTGCGACCGTGGCCACAATGCTGTTGGTGGCTGTCTTCGTGCTGACCAATACAGTGTCGGCGGACGGCTCGATCAGCGGGGTATATAGCGCGAGCATGCGGCTGGTTGAACAAAGCTCGGTGGCCGGCTCGAATACTGGAATAAAAGAACTTACCAAGGGCTTGAAAGAACTGGTTGGCGGAAGCGATGCGCCACCAGCCAATCAAGATCAGAACAACAACACGCAGAAGCAAAACCAAAGCGGAGCCGGAACCAAGAATCGCCAGAACAAGCCCTAAGAAACCAGTGATGTTTTATTGCGCCTACCATCCCAAGAATCCAGCCGTCGTCCAATGTAACCAGTGTGCGCGCCGGTTGTGTTCTGCATGCGATCACCGCATTCGTGGCTTTCCTTTTTGCCAGGATTGCATAGTCGCGGGCGTCGAATTACTGCGACAACAGGCGCAAACGCCGGGCACGCCTGCCAGCTATCGAAAGACTTCACCGGTGGTTGCCACGTTGTTGTCGTTTGTTCCCGGACTGGGAGCGGCTTATAACGGACAAACCGCAAAGGCGATCGTCCACTTTGCGATCTTTGCGAGTTTTTTCCAGATGGCGGTGCTGACGCAGGGCGTTCATTTCTTTGTGCTGGGAGTGCTGGGCACATGGCTGTTTGCGGCAGTTGATGCTTGCCGGACGGCGCAACTCATCCGCGCCGGGCTAACTCCCGAGACGGAAGAAGATGTAATCACTCGCCGGCTATATGGAAATCCTTTTGCCTGGGGCTTAACGCTAATTGTGATCGGCACGCTCTTTCTACTTCATACACTGCTTGGCGTGCAGTTGCCTGTTCGGCAGTTGCTGCCGGTGGCGCTGGTGGCACTCGGCGCGTACATGCTTTTTGAATACATCCGCGGTCGAGGCACAAACGGGCGCATCATACGTTTTGATTCGCGCCGACCGCCGCCGTCGGTGGTTTCCAACGCCATCGAGTCTCCCGCTTTCCGTAGCGGCGAAACAACGCAACTGGGTCGAAAAGTAATCGAGACCCTTCCCTTCAAGCGGAGTTCGTAACAAGGTTCTTAGAGGCATACAGAAATGGCATTTCTTTTCAAAGCAATCGCTGGCGTCACAGCGCTCGTACTCCTGGTCGTCACTTTGTTTGGGCAACTCCTGGCGCTGGGTGGTGTGTTATTGGTCGCGATCAAAGTTGCCGTCGTTGTGATCTTTCTCGCAGTTCTCACCTTACTGGTCTTTTTCATCCTCCGCGACCGTTGTCGCCACAAGCGAGAAACCGAACTTAGCTAGTCCAAAACTCCCCACCTCCCTGTTTGCAATGGCCTTTGGGGCTGTGATAGGGTCACACTTCTTTGCAGCACCGGCCGGACGAATTTACCCCGAAAATATTGGGTTTTCTTTGTTCGCTGCATTTCAAGCAGGGAAAAAACAACCTCGTAATCGAATAAACTCCGCACTAGTCGCCACTTTGACCTGTGCCTTTTTACAGTCGCGCCACATTTGCCTTTT
>JBDTTW010000147.1:0-6016 GCA_039930405.1 bacterium | reverse complement strand
GAGTCTCCCCTCAATCGCCACAGACTGAAGACTATCCCACCTCAAATGTTGAACCAGGGCGTCACCCACACGTATTTAATCGTCAACCCTAACCGCAGTATTAGTTTCACCGGCATCGCCAACAAAACGCTGACCGCGAAAAACTGGAAAGTCAGGTACTGCAGCACGCTGGTTCTGGCCAAAAGCTTTTGCTCAAACGCGTCCTGCGGAAACAACTTCAGCGGACGCAGCGACAGCCGCTTGAAATCCACGGTCATCAGCCAATGGAAAAACAGCGCCCCTACGATATAGAAGCCACTCACCACCAGTAAGCCGAAGATAAACTTGAACGGATTCGTTGACAGGAACCCGAGGTGCAGCGCCTTACCTATTCTGCTGGTCGCAATCCAATCGTGCAGGTCGACGTTTTTGTCGAACACCACCGCGTTGTGGTCCCAGGTCTGACCCGGCCAGAACCAAATCCAACCCGGTCCCCTAATAAAGGTCCCGATAACAATCAGGAGAATCCACATCAGAAAGCCCCAGCAAAACATGCCGACGGCGAAGCGGCGCTGCTTGAGCGTGTAATAGCCATTCCCGAGCGGATTGGAATCGACGTACGGAAACACCATCAACCCGACCATGATGATCGACGGCATGACGACGCCGGCTATCCAGGGATCGAAATAAACCAGCATCTCCTGCAAGCCGAGGAAATACCACGGCGCCTTGGAAGGATTCATCGTCAGATTCGGATTGGCGGGTTCTTCCAGAGGCGCGTTGAGAACTATGGACCACACAAAAAGGATGACGGTAACAATCACCGCCGCCAGAAATTCGATCCTCACCAGATAGGGCCAGACATGAATTTCCCTGGCCCAACCCGGTCGCCACGGTTCCGCCTTACGATGACTGGTTTTCGCAAGTTTCGGGTCAGCCTCAAGCGCCACGATCAAGCGATCGTTTGCGCGGGATTGTTTTATTCCGAGCCAGGTAAAGAACGGCACCAGGAACAACATCGCCACAATGGGAATGTTGTCCGGCGCCGACGAAATCACCCAAAGCTGATGCCAGTCTTCTACAAAGAAGACAGCCAGCAGCACCAGGACGGCTAGGACGCCGAGCCCGATCAATTTACCTTTGCTGAATCGAATGGCCATTAATTAGGAATCAAACAAGCGTTACTTTTTCTTAATCGCCTTCATTTCTGATTCAAGCATCACCGGCGCCGGCCCGGAAATTCCACCGTCTTTTCTAATTCGCCAGAAATGGACCGCCATAAAGATCGAGGCGACGAGCGGAATGCCGATACAGTGCCAGATGTACGAACGCAACAGCGCATTTGAGTCAACGATCGAACCGCCCAACAAACCGAAACGCACATCATTAAAAGGCGTCATGCCGAGTTGCACGCCGAATGGTCCTTCCGAACCAAACATCGGGGTAGCGCGCGCCATATTCGTGCCGACGGTTACTGCCCAGAACCCAAGTTGATCGTCCGGCAACAAATAACCGGTAAACGAAAGCAGCAGCGTCAAGACAAGCAACACCACGCCGACGCCCCAGTTAAACTCGCGCGGCCGTTTGTACGATCCCGTCAGCACTACCCGAAACATGTGCAGCCAGGTCGTGATCACCATCAAGTGCGCGGCCCAACGATGCATGTTGCGCAGCAGTTTCCCGAACGGCACGTCATGCTCGAGATAAAGAATGTCGCGAAACGCATCGACCTTGGTCGGGTGGTAATAGAACATCAACAGCACGCCGGTGAAGGTCAGCACGATGAACAGATAAAACGTGATGCCGCCCATGCCCCAGGTGTACTTGTAGCGAACCGCGTCGCGATTAATCTTTGCCGGATGGAGATGCAGGAAGACGTTGGAGAGTACCGCCAGCGAACGATTGCGCGGATCGGAACGATCGTGCGAAACGCGAAAAATCGATTTCCAGAGTTGAGTGTCCTGAACGTCTTTATAGCCCTTGGCCTCTTCGATGGCGCGCTTGGTGATCGCGGTGCCGCCTTCTTTTACTTTTCCAACGAGGCCCACGCCGGCTTTTTCATCGCCGGTTAGTTGCTTCGTCTCTTTCTGTTCGGGCTTTTCGTCCATAGTCCTGTTCAAACTTTGGAAACAAAATTACAACGGGATGTAGGCGTCCTTATCATTAAACTGGTTGGTTCCGCCTTTGGGCCATGAATGCAGTTTGCCGACATCCACGACGATTTGACCTTCAGCGTCCAGTTCGACCGAGGCGCGGTCCATTGGTCTTGGTGCGGGACCTTCGAAGTTAATCCCTTCGCTATCGTAGCCGCTGCCGTGGCAGGGACACTTAAACTTATTCTCGCTCGCCTTCCAGTCGGGTGTGCAGCCGAGGTGCGTGCAGCGCGCGTAGATCACAAAAATCCGGTCGGAAGTCTTGTCAACCCAGATGCGGTATTGCTGTTGCCACTTGGTGTCTACTCCCAGCGCGTAGTCGGAAGGAAAGCCGACCGAAAACTTGCTGGACGGTTCAAGAATAGAACGCGGCAGGAAGAATCGCAGAAACATCAGGAAGCACGTGGTTAGAAAGCCGACGACGCTTGCCCAAACAATGCGGCGCCGCATCTTGTTCACCGGCGAATCGGGTGTGCTTTCCACAACGGCGCCCACCGGCTTTGCAGCGCTGGCTGTAACCGCACGAGCTGGCGGCGCGGCGGCGGGCGGTGGTCCAGACGCAGCGGGCCCAGCACCTGCAGGCGCCTGGGCAGTAGGCGTGCTCGGCACTTCGCTGGATGATTGTGGATCCTTTCCGCTATCCACTACGGTCGACCTCCGTCAATTGAGTTTTGAAGATACACTTCAACGCGAGTCGCAGAGCGAAATATACAATTCCCCGCCATGCAGGGATCACCCTCTGCGCACGAAACCGATATTCGTCTATACATGAAGAGCCCGTGCCAAATAATCTCTTATGAATCGCGGCGCGGTGTCGTATTTATAACCCGATTTGCGAATTACTGGCAAGAAGTATTCTGATTGGCGTGACTACGAGCGTGGACAACGGAGGCGCAGAGCGCGCGGAATGATCTGAAAAGTTGCCGGCAGAAACCCCGGGAGTTCCCCATCCAACTCCAGTACAATGCGCTGATTCGTAGCAATTGGACTGGCCGTAATTTTGGCAGCGAGCGCGTGTTGGACTTCGGGCATATTTAAATGCGCACCGAAATATAATAATGGTGCATTGGCAAGTATGCGGCTCAGACCCAGGTCGCCGATACTAATAACATCAAACTTCCCATCTGTCAGTTTTGCGTTAGGCGCTATCTTCATGCCGCCGCCGAAGTAGCGCGCGTTTGCGATGCACAAATTTGCGACGGTCGTTCGCTGCGCGGATTTATCATCAAGTTGAACCAGGACCCGCGTTGGTTTCATCCTTGCAGCGCTTTGCAGCATCGCGGCGCCAAAAGAAACGCGACCGCTGAACCACTGGGGCATCTTCGCCAGCAGCCACTCAGGATGGCCAGCTTTTACGCGTGCAATGACATCGGCACTCATTCCGAAGGATGCGACGCCCAGAAAATAGCGCGTCTCCTGTTCGACGGCGTCGGTTGCATACGATGCTCGGCCGACGTCGATGCTGCGCGTCTGGCCAGCGCGCAATATTATGGCTGCCTCTCTTGCTTTGGCCGGAATGTTGAGGCTGCGACGAAAATCGCCGCCAGTGCCGCTCGGTAGGATTCCCAGTTCCGCGTCCTTTCCAGAATTGAGGATTCCGTTTGCGACTTCCGAAATTGTCCCATCGCCGCCGCAAGCGATTATCAACTTCGTTCCCTTTTGCGCAGCGTCGGCGGCAATCTCAGTTGCTTCTGCACGCTTGCTGGTAAAGACCGGATGAAACGCGCCCAAGTGAGTCGCCAACTCGCTGGCAATTTTCGGCCACGCAGCGCCCGTTGCGCCGCCGGCAGAGGCTGGGTTGATGATTACGAGTGGCAATGACATTTTAGGGTGTAGCAAACAGCAAAGAGCACACAGTAAACAGCAAACAGCAGACAGCCAAACCCTGAAGTCCTCCGTTCCGGCTGTTAACTGTTTGCTGTTTGCTGTTCACTGTATTCACTGTTTGCTTTTTGTTGTTTACGATCCTGTTCGCCAAGTTCCGCAATTTTGCTCATCGCGAATTTGGAAATTTCCAGGTACGTTCGCGCCTGATCTTTGCGCGATAAGTAATCCGTCAGATCTAATTGCGGTCCAAAGTGAATGCGAATCCTTTCGCCGCCGGTCCAGTTTCCCATTACCTGTTTCGGCAAATCGTTCCCCAGTCCGGCAATGAAAACTGGAATGACTTGCGGCGCGGCGTCCTTGATTAACTTGCCGACACCGGGTTGCGCCGGCAGAAACGAATACGGATCGGAACTCTTGTTGCGCGTGCCCTCGGGATGAAAACCGATCACATTCCCCGCGCCCTCCCGGCAAAGACTGGCCAGCAGCGCAAACGAATACTTATCGAAAGCGCGCTTTTCGATCAGCGGCTTCTCGCCCGACGCGAAAAACGGCGGGTACATCGACCACCAACCCATTACCAGATTCACAAACAACCCCAGCGGTCCCTGGTAAAAAAAACGGCCACGCACCGGAAAGAAAAGTTGTTTGCGCAAAGTGGTATTGCGGAAGAGCACCGTCGACACGGTGTACATATCGAAAAAGGAACGATGATTGGCGACCAGCAGGATGGGGCGTTCGGGCGCGAGCGCGTGGACATTCTCCAAACCGTAAACCCGCATCAGGTTGTAAGTGGCAAAGTGAATCCAACCCGCTCCAAAGATTTTCTGGCACCAGGTCCAAAACCGTTTCCAGTTGCCCTGGTTCATGCGGCGGACAAGATTGAACGAGAACCGTTCGCACGGCGATAAGACTGAGAACTCTTCAGGCGTCGGTTCGGGGAATGGCCCAATGTCCAAAGTCCAACGTCCAATGTCTGTCTTACCCGCGTTCCCTTCCATCGGGGAAGTAACTCGGGGTTCAGGACTTTGGACTTTGGACATTGGACTTTGGACTGCGTTATTCGATCGAAAAGTATTTCGCGTCTGGGTGATGAACGATGATAGCGGAAGTCGATTGCTCAGGCTCCAATTGAAACTCTTCACTCAGTTCCACATCAATCCGGCCCGGATCCAACAGCTCGAAGAGTTTCGTCTGATCTTCAAGGTCCGGACAGGCCGGATAACCAAAACTAAAACGAGAGCCCTGGTATTGCTGGCGGAACAGTTTGTTGATATCGGCAGCATCGTCGCCGGCAATTCCAAGCTCCTTGCGAATCCGCTGATGCCAGAACTCAGCTAACGCTTCCGCGCCTTCAACGCTTAGCCCGTGAAAATAAAGATACTCGGCGTAGTTATCCGACTTAAACAGCTCGTGTGCGTATTCACTCGCCCGCCGGCCCATCGTTACCAGGTGGAAAGCTGCCACATCCATTCGCCCCGACTCTTTCGACGCAAAGAAATCAGCCAGGCAAAGATTTTTGCCAGCCGGCTGGCGCGGGAAGGTGAAACGCAGCCGCTCCGTTTTCTCATCCTCGCCATAGATAACCAGGTCGTTGCCTTCTGATTGAGCAGGAAAATATCCATAGACAACGCGCGGAACGAGCAGTTGTTCTCGCTTGCTTCGTTCCTTTAGATTCTCGTAAATCGGACGCACAGTCTCCCGCACCAAAGCCTCGTACTCCGCCGTCGGTCGTTTCCCTTGTTTGAACTGCCACTGTCCTTTAAATAAGGCGGTCTCGTTGACGAAAGAAAACACATCATCGAGGTCGAGGTCGTCGACCACGCGAGAACCGAAAAAAGGCGCTTGCGGAATAACCACATCGGTCCGAACCGCCGAGCGAGTCGTGTGCGTCGTATCACCGTCGCTTTTTGCTCCACGCGGCTTTGCTCGCTTACTGATGCCGAGCTTCGCTTCCTCTCCGACGCGATCCTCAACGTCCTCAGCCTGCTCGCCATCAGCCGCGCCTGCGGTCGCTGCCTTTGTAAGATCCGCGGTGATTACTTGTTCGCCGTTACCAC
>JBDTTW010000146.1:0-10611 GCA_039930405.1 bacterium | reverse complement strand
ACTTCAATTCGATGATTCAAAAAATCTGTATCACAAACTCGAAAGTGTGATTCCACTGCGCCGGCTCGCTCATCGTGCGCACCATAAACCAGACGTCGTACTCTAGCCTGTATCAACGCGCCGGCACACATCACGCAAGGTTCGATGGTCGAATAAACAATCGCATCTGACAAACGATAGTTGGTCGCCTGTTTGGCTGCGGCTCGCAGCGCAACCATTTCTGCGTGGGCCGTCGGATCGTTATCAATGCGAGTTCTGTTGCCGGCGACGGCCAGAACCGTGTCGCCCACAACGATGCACGTCCCGATCGGAACTTCGCCAAGCTGTGCCGCGTCACGGGCTGCCGCGAGAGCCTGTCGCATCCAGTGCGCGTCCGTTTCGCTTTGCGCTGCAGCAGTCATAAAGGAAACTATTCGCGTCAAACAGCGGAAAAATGAACTATAGGTGTCGCTGTCAAACACTGTCAAGCGAGTCATTATTCTTGAAAGCGCAGCGCCCAGCCAGCGAGTAGACCGGCGCTTTTGCTGCACAAAAATCGCGTTACGTGATCGATCACAACTACGAGACGCTGTTCGCAGCGTGTTATATTACCGCCCGGAGTCGGAACTCTTCCGCGCTAACATTCTCCGATCCCGTCATCGAGCTTTCTAATGACCACTGAAGCCCAGCCAAAGGTGAGCGGACCGCTGTCGGCAGATCGTATGCAGCCGCGTCTGCGACCGGCTTCGGCGCCAGAAGTAGCGCCGCCGGAACGAGTGGTCCAAACCCCAGCCGCGCACATGCGCCGGATGGCGCCGGCGGAATTCAACACCGCGATGATTCATTTCTATCGCGGTGAAGTGCAACGTTCAAACACCTGGCGCAATCGTCTCGACACTACAACAAACTGGGCCGTACTAACTGCCGGGGCAACCTTATCGTTCGTTTTTAGTTCCGGGACTAATCCGCACTTTGTTATTCCCATCAACTCGATACTGGTCGCAATTTTTCTATTGATGGAGGCGCGCCGTTATCGCTATTACGAAATCTGGTCCAGCCGTGTGCGCATAATTGAGACTGGATATTTTGCGCAAATGTTGGCGCCGGAAGGCGTGCCACCTGACGAAGCCTGGGCGGCACATCTGGCGGCTGATTTGATCACGCCCCACTTCACGATTACCGAATGGGAGGCAGTCGGCCGACGGCTGCGCCGGAATTATTTGTGGATCTTCGCGCTGCTCGCGCTTAGCTGGAATCTAAAAGTTTACTTGCATCCAACTCCGGCGCACGACTTCAGTAGCTTTATCGACCGGGCGGCAGTTGGCATTGTGCCGGGCTGGTTTGTTTTTGTAGTGGGCGTGATTTTCAATGCCGCCATCGCTATCTTTGCGATTGGTACCGTGCGCCTGCGCGAGGCAACCGGCGAAGTTCTGCCACAGCATCAATTTGCTTTGCGCCCGCTCAAAACAATGAGCCGGTGGACCCGCGGCGCGACTGGCGCAGCTCGCACGACCGTCCGCGCCAAGCGTGCGCGGCAACGTGTTCGCAGCGGCGCCACCACGGGCGAGTTCAAGAAGATCGACATCAGCGAAACGCCGGAAAGCAGAGGTCGGGGGTCAGATATCAGAAGTCAGAATACAGAAGTCAGAATACAGAATTGATCAGAAACAGAATTCAGAAGACGCGCTTAGCCACAAGATTTGCCGCCGCCTGATTCTCTGTTCCGAGCCATAAGATTTGCCGCAGCCTGATTCTCTGTTCCGAGTTATTAATTCGGATTCGGACTTCATTTGTTTCGACTCGTCGGTTGTTGTTTTCTGACTCCTGTCTTCTGTCTTCTGAATTCTGTCTTCTGAATTCTGTCTTTCCCATGCTTCAACTTCGCGGACAAAAATTAACTCTCGAGCAAGTCGCAGCGGTCGCACATAGCCGCGAGCAGGTTGCGCTGGCTGACGACGCACGCAGCCGCATGGAACAATCACGGCGCGTAGTCGAAAAAATCGTTTCCGAAAACCGGACCGTTTATGGCGTCAACACCGGCTTCGGCAAATTGTCAGATGTGCGTATCGAGCCAAGTCAGTTGCGCAGGTTGCAACTGAACCTGGTGCGCAGTCATTCGTGTGGTTTAGGCAATCCGCTCTCGATTGCCGAAGCGCGAGCGATGCTGCTGTTGCGCGCAAACGTGCTCGCCTGTGGCTTGAGTGGCGCGCGACCCGTTACCGCTGAAACACTGGTGGCGATGCTCGAGCGCGGTGTCACACCTGTTATTCCGGAAAAGGGATCGGTTGGCGCGAGTGGCGATCTGGCGCCGCTGGGCCATTTGGCGCTGTGCGCTATCGGCGAAGGCGAAGCGTTCTACCAGGGTGCGCGCTTGCCGAGCGCAGATGCCTTGAAACAAGCTGGCATCGAGCCGCTGCAACTTGAAGTTAAGGAAGGCCTGGCGCTTTTGAATGGGACACAGGCGATGGGCGCAGTCGGTGGCCTGGCATTACAGCGCGCCGAGCAACTGACTCGACTCGCAGATGTAGCCGGCGCGATGTCGCTCGAAGCGTTGAAAGGCACGCCCGTCGCTTTTGACGAACGCATTCACGCGGCGCGCGCTCATTCAGGACAAGGTGAAGTTGCCGCTCACTTGCGGGCCCTGCTTGACGGCAGCGAGATTCGCGACTCGCATTTACAAAACGATCCGCGCGTCCAGGACGCTTATAGTTTGCGCTGCATGCCGCAGGTTCACGGCGCGGTGCGCGACACGCTCAAGTACGCGCGCGGAGTGGTGGAAACTGAAACCGGCAGCGCGACCGACAACCCGCTGGTTTTCGCTGCGACTGAAGAAGTCTTGTCCGGTGGAAATTTTCATGGCGCGCCACTGGGTTTAGCATTCGACTATGCGGCTATTGCCTTAACGGATTTGATCAGCATCACTGAACGCCGCATCGACCGCCTCGTAAATCCCGATGCCAACGAAGACCTGCCTCCGTTTCTAACCAAGCATGCGGGCATTGCTTCCGGCTTCATGATGCTGCAAGTGACTGCGGTGGCACTGTTGAGCGAGGCAAAAATTCTGGCCCACCCAGCAAGCGCTGACAACGTTCCGACTGATGGCGGCAAAGAAGATCACGTTTCGATGGGCATGACGGCTGCGACGAAGTTGCGCTCGATAGTTAATCTTGTGGAGCAGGTCATTGCGATCGAGTTAATTACCGCCGCGGAAGGGTTGGAACATCGCAAACCACTCGCGCCCGGAAACGGCGTAAGAGAGGCTTTTGAAATTGTGCGCGCCCTGGTCAAGCCTTTGGATGACGATCGTTCTATGTCGGCTGACATCGAACGCGTTGTGGCCGCAATTGAATCCGGCGAGTTTGATTTGCCATAAGCACCTTTAAATAGTGCACGACGTAGACCGAGAGGAGACTGAATGTCAGACGCATTTGACGATCGAAGAAAAGGTTTGGAAGAAGAATATTTTCACCGCAAGAACCAGGAAGCCATTGAAAAACTGCGAGCGCAGATGAAAGCGTCGGCGGCAGCGAAAGCCACGGCCACAGCGGCCATGCAATGCCCGAGGTGCGACGGCACGTTGACGGAAACGAAGGTAGACGACGTCTCGATAGATAGGTGTGACAAATGCGGCGGCGTTTGGCTCGACTCAGGCGAGCTGGAGCAACTGACAACGCGCGCGAGTGGTTCATTCTTTGGCCGGCTCTGGGGCAACTCGTAAACGTAACGCTAACCATCATGTCTCAGCGAACAGTGCGCGCGCCGCGCGGCAACAAACTCAATTGCAAAAGCTGGCATCAGGAAGCGGCCCTGCGCTGCCTGATGAATAACCTCGATCCGGACGTTGCTGAGAAGCCGGAAGAGTTGATTGTCTATGGCGGCGCCGGGAAAGCAGCGCGCAACTGGGCTTCGTTTGACGCAATCGTCCGCGAATTGCAGCAACTCGAAAACGACGAGACGCTTCTGATCCAATCAGGTAAACCCGTCGGCGTTTTCCGCACTCACGAATACGCGCCGCGAGTCTTGATCGCCAATTCCAATCTGGTCGGCGCCTGGGCCAACTGGGAACATTTCCACGAACTCGAACGCAAGGGCCTGATGATGTACGGCCAGATGACGGCCGGCAGTTGGATTTACATTGGCACGCAGGGGATCGTGCAGGGAACGTTTGAAACGTTTGCGGCGATGGCCGACAAACATTTCGGCGGCGATCTCAGCGGCAAGCTGGTCTTGTCCGGTGGCATGGGCGGCATGGGCGGCGCGCAGCCCCTGGCGGCGACGCTTAACGGCGCGGTCTTTCTTGGAGTGGACATTGATCCGGCGCGTATCGAACGGCGAGTGCTGAACGGGTATTGCGATCGCCTGGCGCTGACGCTGGACGAGGCTCTCGACATTATTGAAGACGCGCGCGAACAGAAACGGGCGATTTCAGTTGGTCTGGTGGGCAACTGCGCTGAAGTTCTTCCTGAGATTTTACGCCGCGGCATCAAGGTCGATGCGGTTACAGATCAAACCAGCGCGCACGATCCTTTGAACGGTTATGTGCCTGCCGGCCTGACGTTGGCAGAGGCTGATGCGTTGCGGCAAAGCGATCCGCGTTCGTACGTCAATCGTTCCATGCTCTCGATGGCGGATCACGTGGAAGCGATGCTGGCCTTAAAGCGCGCGGGCTCAGTCGTGTTCGACTATGGCAACAACATTCGCAAGATGGCGTTCGACGCCGGCTGCAAAGACGCTTTTGAAATTCCCGGCTTTGTGCCCGAATACATCCGGCCGCTTTTTTGTGAAGGCAAAGGTCCGTTCCGCTGGGTCGCATTGTCGGGCGACGCGTCTGACATTCAGAAGACTGACGATCTGGCGCTCGAACTCTTTCCTGAAGACCGCACCTTGAATCGCTGGCTGCGACTAGCGCGCGATCGCGTCCAGTTTCAGGGACTGCCGGCGCGCATCTGCTGGCTTGGTTACGGCGAACGCGCCGAGATGGGCGAAGCAATCAACGAGTTGGTTAAGCGCGGGGAATTGAAAGCGCCCATCGCGATTGGCCGCGATCATTTGGATACCGGCTCGGTCGCTTCTCCGTTTCGCGAAACGGAAGCGATGAAAGACGGATCGGACGCGGTTGCCGACTGGCCCATACTCAATGCGCTGTTGAATACCGCCAGCGGCGCGAGTTGGGTTTCGTTTCATCATGGCGGCGGCGTGGGCATCGGTTACTCATTGCATGCCGGCCAGGTGTCAGTTGCCGATGGCACTGAGGAAGCAGCGAAGCGTCTCAATCGCGTGCTGACAAATGATCCGGGTCTTGGCGTTGCGCGGCACGTCGATGCGGGGTATGAAGAGGCTGAAAAAACTGCGCGCGAGAAAAGCATCAAGATTCCGATGATGTAAGGCGTCTCACAAGTACGGATTGAAGCGCGCCTTTACCGCATTTGAAACATTGAGAGGCTCTCCCCAAATTTCTAATGGCAACGGCAAGCGGTCTCAAGAAGCGCCTTGGTTCATAGAACCTAGCGACTGGCAACGGCTTGAGATAGAATCATACCGTTATGACGGTAACATTAGATCTCAAACCGGAAATTGAAGAACGCATCAAGCAGAAAGCTGCGGAAAAAGGGGTAACTATTGAGGCGTTCATTCAGTCTGTCATTGACGCCGAAGTGAATGTTGAAACCGGCAAATCTTTTCAGGAAACGGCCACTCCTGAAGAATGGGTGAAAGCATTCAAGGACTGGATCCGCCACTTTCCTTCGCATCCCGTGTTATCGGATGAGGCAATCAGTCGCGAGAGCATTTACCGCGAGAGAGAAGATGCTCAGTTGTGAATTGGGCGGTCGACACGAACGTCTTGCTGAGATCAACGGACGTGGGCAATTCTGCCCAATCTCTCGCTGAGGGCGCGATCGAGAAACTACGATTCGGCGGCGACTCACTGTCCCTTTTCCCGCAAAATCTTATTGAGTTTTGGGCTGTTGCAACTCGACCCTCCGCTAACAATGGCCGTGGGCTTAGCGTTGCCCAAGCTGAGTCACAGCTGATTCACCTGAAATCCATTTTTACGCTGTTGGATGATAAGCCTGAGATCTTTTCAGAGTGGGAGAGGCTCGTAGTTCAATATCGTGTAACCGGCAAACAATCTCACGATGCCCGCCTTGTGGCCGCGATGAAAGTACATGGTGTTTCCAATTTGTTGACCTTTAATGATAATGACTTCAAGCGCTTCGAGGACATTCGCGTCGTCAATCCCAAAAATGTTTCCTAGGCAAATTCAACTTTAGGAATAGCTCTTCAGGTTCTCGTCATGACTACACCAACCGTTTCTAAACATCAGCGCGTTTCAAAGAAGGCAAGTCTCTTCACCGAATCCGTCATTCGCGAGATGACGCGCGAAGCGCTGAAACATGGTGCCGTAAATCTTTCGCAGGGTTTTCCGGATTTTGCTGCGCCGGAAGACATCAAGCGCGTCGCCATGCAAGCCATCGCCGACGATATCAATCAATACGCAATCACCTGGGGCGCGCGCGATTTTCGTGAGGCGATTGCGAAGAAAACCAAATGGTATTTGGGTCTGGACATCGATCCGGAAACGGAACTGACGGTCACCTGCGGCTCAACCGAAGGAATGATCGCGGCGATGATGGCGACGGTCGACCCGCAGGAAGAAGTTGTTATCTTCGAACCTTTTTACGAAAACTACGCGCCCGACGCGATCCTTTCGGATGCCACACCGCGTTATGTGCCGTTGCGCGCGCCGGATTGGAGTTTCGACCCTGAAGAGCTGCGTTCAGTTTTCAACGCAAAAACGCGCGCGATAATTCTTTGCAATCCCAACAATCCGACGGGCAAAGTTTTCACGCGCGCGGAAATGGGATTCATTGCCGGACTTTGTCAAGAGTTTGATGCACTCTGTTTCACCGACGAAATTTACGAACACATTCTTTATCCGCGTGCAGGCGCCGAGATCGCGCACATTTCCATGGCGCAGTTGCCCGGCATGCGCGAACGCACCGTGATCGTTAACTCGATGTCGAAAACGTATTCGGTCACCGGCTGGCGGGTAGGCTATTGCATCGCCGCGCCGGAGATCACGAGCGCCATTCGCAAGGTCCATGACTTCTTGACTGTGGGCGCGGCGGCTCCATTGCAAAGTGCGGGCGCTTACGCGCTGTCGTTGCCGGCTGAATACTACGATCGCTTGCAAGCGGATTATCGCGCGCGCCGCGATCTGCTTTTGCCAGTGCTTGAGAAAGCCGGTTTTGGCGCCTTTCGGCCCGATGGCGCTTACTACATCATGACCGACATCCGTGCTTTCGGATTTGCGAACGACATCGAGTTCACAAAACACCTGATACGCGAAGTTGGAGTCGCGTGTGTGCCGGGTTCGAGTTTCTACAGCGTGCCCGAGCGCGGCGCTCAGCAGGTGCGATTTTGTTTTTGTAAGAAGGATGAGACGTTGCAACTAGCGGCGGAAAGACTCGAGAAACTACGATCCAAACTCTAGCCGCTGGCCTGACGGCTGTGCCGCTTTCCGTGCGGTAAGGCTCTGCCTTACCGAATTTCTTTACCAGAGTTTGAGGCTATGCCTCCGTCAGTCTTTCCGAGACATAGCCTCGAAAAGTATTTCAAGTTCCTTTTAAGGTAAGGCGGAGCCTTACCGCACGGGAGACGGCACAGCCGCAAAACAAATCAGACCTAATCATTTTTAGGAACCAGCTACCACTTCGCCCGTGATCGTTTCATGACAAAACCACTTCATGGCAAACCTATGATTCATAAAATCGCGCGACTCTCTTGTCTTTTCGGATCGCTAATCATTCTCTGTTGCACCGTGTTTGCACAACAGAGTTCTGATCCCAACTTCAACCCGCACGTCGAGCACCCGACCTACACCAAAAACTTTCCGCGAGTGTTGTTTGATGAAGCTCATAACAACTTTCATACAGCAACTGGTCGTTATAAACCGTTTGTCGATCTGATGTTCAGCGATGGTTATCAGATTGCCGCAAACCGCAAGCCTTTCACCAGGGAGTCATTGCAGACTTACAAGATTCTGATCATCGCCAATGCAATCGGCGCCGAGGAAATGGATGACGAGGGCGCCGACAAACCCGCCTTTACCGAGGCAGAATGCGATGCCGTGCGTGAGTGGGTTAGCAATGGCGGCGCGCTGCTGCTGATTGCCGACCACGCCCCCTTTGGCGCGGCTGCGCAGATTCTGGCCAAGCGTTTCGATGTCGAGATGAGCAAAGGCTATGTGTTCGATCCGGAACACTCCGTGCCGGACAATCCGTCGCTGCTGATTTTTTCGCGAGAGAACAAGCTGCTGCTGGACCATCCAATCACGCAGGGACGCAATGACAGCGAGCGAATAAATCGAGTGCAGACCTTTACCGGCCAGGCTTTGAAAGGTCCGCAGGGAGCTACGCAAATCATGGCTTTGGCGGCGACGGCAACCGATCAAGCCGACCCGATGGGTGGTGAAAAGAAATCCGTGGCCGGTCAGGCGCAAGGGATCGCCTTCAAGTTGGGCAAGGGCCGGGTGGTTATGCTCGGCGAGGCCGCCATGCTCTCGGCGCAGGTGGCGGGTCGGGACAATTTTAAGATGGGAATGAACGTGCCCGGCAACGACAACCGGCAGTTTGCGCTAAACATCATGCACTGGCTGTCGGGACTGCTGAAATAGTAAACAGTTGAAGTAGCAGACAGCAAACAGTAAACAGCAAACAGCCGATCAGTTTGGTACTAACTCGCCATGGCTTTGCTGTTTGCTGTTCACTATTCACTGTTTGCTGTTCACTATTCACTATTCACTGTTTGCTGTTTGCTGTTTACTGTTTGCTGTTTGCTGTCTGCTGTCTGCTGTTTACTGTTTGCTGTTTACCGAATATGTGGGATCGCAGACGACAAATCGTGTGGTTGGCTGCAGGCTTGATTCTGGGAACGTTTGTGGCGTTTTCAGATGCTCATGACGAGGATGGGATTTTCGTTCCGCGCTTCTTCGTCTTCATGGAAAGCCTGGTGCTGATCATTATCGCCGTGTTGTTCTACCTTTACTCGAGACGAAAGAGCTAAGCCCGCTCAATTCCTGTTCACCCTTCCGCCTTCACCCTTCCACCTTCATCCTTAGTTTGGCGGCTGCACCGTTTTTGACCGCACCGTGATTCCCTCATCGCCGGCAATCAATAGATTTCGCGATTGACCCAAGGGCGCGCTCGAAGGCAGATACGACAGCACGTAACGATTCTTTTTCAACTCGTCGCAAATCGCCTTAGCCGCCACCGCCGGTTCATCAATCGAAAAGATCACGCCGCCAGTTCCCTCGACCAGCTTATCGATCACCTGCTTTGGCTTGGGCACATCGCGCCGAATCGCGCCGCGCGTGCGGTCTTGCGCCTGAACGGCGTAAACGGTGATATCCAGCGACTGCAATTGAGCCAGGATTTTTTCAAAAGTAGTTTTACTGCCGCGATCCAAACCGTCGCTGATAACGACAATGACGCGTTTTTGGGCCGGCGTCGCTCGCAGGGCTTCTTCGATCACAGCGCTGGCCGCGTCAAACAAATGTGGCTGGCCCTTTTTGCGAAACAGCTTCAGTGACTTGTCAATGGCCTTCGCGTCATCGGTCCAGTCAGCAACGATTTCGGCCTGCTCGTCATAACCGACTATCAAAAGCTTGTCGCCTTCGTAAATTTCATAAGCAAACTCGCGCGCTGCCTGTTCGAGTTTCTCGACATCGGCGCGGATGGTAAGCGAGTTGTCAACCAGCAACACGATTCGCGCCGGCGATGGGTCGGGGGTGAAGTTTCGAATGGCTTGTTCGATGCCGTTGTCGTAAACCGAAAGCTGTTTGGCAGTGATTTGCCTGGTTGAGTCGTCGGCCCGTTTGGCTACGACGTTTACCAGCACGCCGCCTTCGCTGTTTGTAGCCGGCTTGCGGCCAGCCTGGGCCATCAACGCCACACCCGTGCTCAGCAAGGCGACGAGACAAAGGAAAATCGAGAACGCGGACAAACGCCTGCCCTTTTTCTGGCTGCTGTTTGCGGCTGCCGTCGTTAATCTGATGGACATGAACTCAAAACGCGCGGGCTTCAATCACCAGTGGAGACTTTGGTTGCGGAAGCTTTTTCGGAAGTTTTCTTACCCGGGGAGGTGTCTTTAGTTTTCTTTTCCGGTTTATCAGATTTCTTGTCGTCGCTGCTGGTTGCTTCGCTTTGCTTTTTTTCCAAAGCTTTTTGACCGCTGCGACCATAGTCAGTCAGATAAAAACCTGAACCCTTGAACTGAATCGCCGGCGCTGAAATCAATCTTTCCAAACGGCCACCGCACTTGGGGCACTTCGTCGGCTGCTTGTCGTTCATCTTCTGAAAGACTTCGCTGTGTGCCTTGCACTTTTTACATTCAAACTCGTAAATCGGCATACGAATATTATGTCCGACAAACTTTGGTTTGTCGATCAAGGTATAGAAACGCCCGTCAACTGAAGAAACGACTGAACAAGCTGTTGAAACTTGCCTGGCATGAGTTTGCTTACCCGCCAGCCGTTCGCTATGATCCTGACGAACTAAATCCCCATGTCAGACACCGCCCAATCTCTCTCGCTCGAGCGCAAAATCAAGATGCACGAGGCGCGCGAAGGAA
>JBDTTW010000145.1:0-3329 GCA_039930405.1 bacterium | reverse complement strand
CGGCAGGATGGGTCATTTCCTGACCCAGCGCAAGAGGCGCGGCCAGAACAGTTAACGCGATAAGTGAAAGAACTCTCCTCATAGCTTAAACTCCTTTCAATGGGTACTTAAACACAGCTGTTAGTTATGTGAATTAGATTGAAAGTCAATGCCCTCTCACAAGTTTCCGCTTACCCATGGGCGTCTAACGATTGAGAAACTATGAAGCCGGGTCTCCCAAAGTCGATTTGAAAGTTGGACAATGTCCAACGTTGTAAACGAGTTTGGCCCTTGCGGGTTGACTCAAAATCTGACTCAAGAAGGAGACTCCGGCGATGAAGATTCTGGCATTGGACCTTGGCAAATACAAGACCGTAGCGTGTGATTATCAGGCGGAAACAGCCGAGCACAATTTTGCCACTGTGGCGACGACCCCCAAGGGAACGGCATCTACAACGGGCCAAACTCCTGCATGAAGATGACAAGGAAGCAGGCTTTGGAGACGTCTATCTGCCCTATGCGCTGGAAAGAAAGTATCCTCAAGCCGCCCGGCAGTGGGCCTGGCAATATGTTTTTCCGGCCGCTTCGCGCTCGACTGATCCGCGCACTGGAAAAGTCAGGAGGCACCACGTCTCTGATAATTCAGTCCAGATTGCCGTAAAGAAAGCACTAACGATGGCCGGTATCGGCAAACACGGAAGCTGCCACACCTTTCGTCACAGCTTTGCGACTCACTTGCTCGAAGATGGCTACGATATCAGGACTGTGCAGGAACTGCTGGGCCATAAAGACGTCCGCACCACCATGATTTATACCCATGTCCTTAATAGAGGCGGCAAGGGCGTTAGAAGTCCACTGGATGTTTAAATCAAGTTCAGGTTTCAATTTTCACGTTCTCTGTTTGTCGACTCCACCCGGAAGAGGGTAAGCGATTAGTCGCGAGACAGACACGAATGTCCGTCCTGCTGGCACGATAACCGGACAGGCAGGATGCTCGTCCTACTTTTTGGCGTAATAGCCCTGGCGGTAAAGCAACTGCAATTTTTGTTGGCGGAGCGCGGGGTTGATGATTTCGATGCGCAGTCGCCGGTAGGACGCATCGCGGTTCTTGTTCGTTGGTGAGTAAGCAATCAGGTACTGCGAGCGAAGTTCCTGATCGATCTGGGAAAAGGCTTGCGTCAGGTCCCCGGGGCCCGCAGGAATGAAGGCCCGCCCTCCCGTTTTATCCGATACTTTCCGTAAAGCGCCGGCATCGAGTTTCCCTTCCGGAAAATCCGCATCGCGAATTCCAATCGAATAGATCACCACGTCCGACTTCACCGCCAGGTCGATCACTTCCTGTTTACCTTTTTGACTGGCAGTGTCGTCGCCGTCCGACAAGAGAATAATCGCGCGTCGCGTGTTGGCAGGAGTCTTGATCAGGTGTTCCTGAATAGTGAGCCACAGTGCATCCCAGATGCTGGTGTAACCGCTTGGGTCTTGTTCAAGCGGCAGCGGATCTTCACCGGCCGCCAACAACCGCTGATTTTCCGCAGACAGCTCCACACGCACTTGCTCAATTCCCTTTTCCAAACGAACGGGATCGTCCGTCAACGCTTGCTCCAGTTTGGTAATGCCGGTGAAAGAAAGTACGGCAGCACGATCGACGCCGGGTCGAATCACCGACTCAACAAACGCGCGCGCGGCTAGCTTTTCCTGGGCCATCACACCTCGCTGAGACTCGCTGGTGTCAATGAGAATTGCCAGCGATAGCGAGCGATCGGTTTCGCGTTGGAACATACTTACGGTTTGCGGCACGTCATTCTCAAAAATGCGCACGTCTTCCGCACGCAACGAGGTGACGAAGTGGAGATCTTTGTCGAGCGCAGTGAAAAGAGTGTTGACCAGATCCGTTTCGACGCGCACTACTTCCGCTTCCGGTTCAGAATCGACGCGCGCAGGTTTTTGCGGCGGCGGTGTTTGGGTCAGAACCGGAGCGCGCGGTTGTTGTGCCTGAGCGCGGCCCGCCAGGTAAGGAAAACCTCCAACGCCAACGACAAGCGCCAGGGCGGTGACCATTAAGAAGCGAAATGCCATTGTCATTAATGAAGTTCAGATTAACACGAAGCGCATTGCCGAGCGTCATCGTTCGCTTGGGGCAAACTCAATAAGGCGCCGGCGCGGATAGAAACTAAGCTTAAAGGGATACAGAGCGTCTCGGCCCAAAATAACCGGAGCGTCGGCCGCGCCACCGGAAACGATATCTGTCGGAATGCCACGCAGCACCAGCTCACCGATACTGATGGTAGTCGGCGCTACCCGTCTGGCGTTAACTGTGCCGCCACCCAAATCGAGGCTGGGTATCGTGCGCCGCGTTTTGTCTCGGCCCACGACTATCGCCTGTCGGTCGCTTACGGCTAAGCCAAAGCGGGAGCCGGTGTCGATTAAAGCGAGCCTGCCGTCGCCGAGTTTGACGAATGGCCCATCGCTATCCGCCAAACTCAGCCATGCGACAATAGCGCCGCCGGCTGGTGGACTATGACTTTGCTCCAGCGAATCGCTGAGCGACTCAATTCGTTCGTTAGGCATGTCTATCGCATACCCGTGCGGAGCAAATGCGACGGTTGGATTCAGAATTCCGTCGATGCCGGGCGGCAGGTCGTTAACTATCAATGCGCTTTGTGGCGACGGCAGCAGATTGTTTTGGTAACCAAGTGCCAGCGTATCTATGGCTGCTGCGCGATTCGACGAAGTCGTCACGCCACTCAGTCCGCCGACCAGGGTTGGGCTTGTTTGCGTGGTTCGAAGACCGGCCGCATTAACTAGCCTTTCACTGATCACGTTCAAGCCGGCGCCGGTATCAATTACAAAAACAAACGGACCGCGTCCGTTGACCCAGGCACTTATCAAAAGCCCGCGGTCATCATCCACGTGAAAGCGCGCGGGTTGCGGAGCATTTGCGGCGCCGCGAGAAACTTGACTGGCGCGCTTTCCGGCAAACAAATGGGCAGCCCCTGAAACAGGGACTGCCCACGGGATTGCTGCCAGAACGCTAAACGCGATTGAGAGTACTACCCTCATGTTCGCCACATTAATCGTGCCTTGCTTGGTAGCGTCAGTTAGTAGCGTCGGTTGCGGTTGCGAATCTTATAAGTGTACAGAGCGGAACCGCCAGCGCCTGCAAGCGCGCCAATGCCGGCACCTTTCTTACCACCAATAATTCCGCCCAGCAGGGCGCCGCCGCCAGTGCCCATGGCAACCGTCAGCTTGTCACGATGTTTTTGCCAAAAACTGCGGCTGCGCGGTTTTTGATAGTCGTAATAAACTCGACGCGAACTGCTGGAGCTGCGCGCGACGGTGCGGCCGTTATT
>JBDTTW010000144.1:0-4350 GCA_039930405.1 bacterium | reverse complement strand
TAGTAACCAACCCGGGCGCCAAACCGGCTGAAGAACGTCACACAACCATCTGGGCTTTGCGCGACGGAAAATGGTTGGCGGTCCTTCATCATGGGACGCCGGCAGCGCACGCAATGAGTTCGGCTTCGCCAGCCATGCCGATGAATTCAGCTTCGCCAATGAAGCACTCGATGGCATCACCGACACCGAAGTAAGAGACGGTTCGGTTAGAGGGATTACCGGGAATCTGTAGATTTAGACGACGCCAGGGCGTTGCTAATTTGCGGATTCCCTTTTTTTGTAAAGCAAACTGTTAGTTTGCGTCCGTTGCCGACGATCTAAGTTGAGAGGCAATGGGCTAACTCAGACTAAACAGTTTGATTTACTCAGAAAGTGTCACGACCTGCAAGGAGTAGGTACGAGTAGAGCGCGAGGCCAGTGATACCGGCCACACTGAATTTGATAACTGCGGGAATCGGCGCCGGCGAGATAAACCCTTCAATAATTCCGGCGATCACCAGCAACACCGCCACGCCCATCATCAAACGGCCCGCTTCCTCGCCACGCGTTTTTAACGCGTCGCTGCGAGACAAATCGCCCGGGACCAGCAGGGCGCTGCCAATCAACAAACCGGCGCCGCCGGCAATGAAGATACAAGTCAACTCAATCACGCCGTGGCCCACCATGAACGTCAGCAAGTCGTTGCCAAAACCTGCGCGATAAGTTAGCGCCAGCACCGCCGCAATCGTCGCGCCGTTGTAAGCGAGATAAAATAAAGTCCCGACGCCAAACAACGCGCCAAATGCAAAGGTGGCGATGGTCACCTGAATGTTGTGAGTAAAAATTGAGCTGGCGCCAACCTGATTGGCTTCGTTCAGATCTTCCCACCAGTGCGTTTTGGTTTCGATGTAAAGCTCCCGAAATGCTGGGGACACGCCAACCAGTTCGGAAAACTCCGGATCGTGCTTGGTGCCTACAAATCCTATGACGCTGAAGCTGAGAAACACGCTGAACGAAAGCGTGGTGTAGCGCCAGGTGCGGCGAAACGTTTGCGGAAAGTCGCGCGCGAAAAACTTGCCGATGCGTGAGGAGGCCTGCGCGTCCGCCTGGTAGATGCGGCCGTGCGCGCGAATGACCAGGCTGTTCAGATAATTTATCAGGCGTGGGTCACGCGATTCAGCGCGCGCGATCGCCAGGTCCGACGCGGTACGCCGGTAGATACGGCCCAGCTCGCGCACTTCTTCGCGCTGCAGACGGCGCAGCGAACTGCTATCCAACAGCTTCAGCAGCTCCTCAAGACGTTGCCAGGCACTCTTATGCTGGTCGATGAAACGGTCTGTCATTGGCTTATTGCCGATTTCCGAATGCCGATTGCCGATTTAAGCGCGGACTTGGTACTTTGTGCTTCGTACTTTGTTCTTTATACGTTGCATACACATTCGTTGAGTGAGCACGTACCAACTCGAGCGACTGGAACAAAGTACAAAGCTCCAAGCTCAAAGTACAGAAAATAAATGCAAATCGGCAATCGGCAATCGGCAATCGGCAATGCGCTCGTCGAGTGTGTACCAAACTTCAGCGAAGGCCGCAACAGCGAAAGGGTCGCAGCATTGGCGCGCGCGATTGAAACTGTCGAGACTACCTGCGTGCTCGACAGGCATATCGATCCGGATCATAACCGTTCGGTCATTACTTTCGTGGCGGCGCCGGAAAAGATTGTTGACGCGGCAGTGGCCGTCGTCACCCGTGCCGCGGAATTGATCGATATGCGCGCTCATAAAGGGGAGCATCCGCGACTCGGCGCCACCGACGTCCTGCCTTTCATACCTATCAGCGGCGTGACCATGGAAGACTGCGTTCGCCTGGCACATCAAGCCGGAAAGCGAATTGCAAAGGAGCTAGCGATTCCGGTTTTCTTTTACGAGCAGGCAGCGCTAAGACCCGACCGGGTCAATTTGGAAGATGTACGACGCGGCGCGCTGGAATTGTTGCGCGAGCAAATTGCCGTCGAGCCGGCGCGCGCACCGGATGTTGGTCCGCTAGTGGTTCATGAGACGGCGGGCGCGATTGCGGTGGGTGCCCGGCCTTTCTTGATCGCCTTCAACGTCAATCTCAAGACGCATGATGTTGCCGTGGCTAAACAGATCGCGCGCACAGTTCGCGCGCGCCACGGCGGTTTGCCGTTTGTTAAAGCGCTCGGTTTTACTCTCTCAACTCGCGGGCTGGTCCAGGTGTCGCTGAATTTAGTGAACTACGAAACTACCGGCATGACTGCCGCTTATAACGCGGTGTGCGCCGAGGCGGTGCGGCTGGGCGTGGAAATCGACAGCACAGAAATCGTTGGGTTGGTGCCGGAAAAGGCGCTGGACCGCGAAGCTGATTATTTCCAGAAGCTGGCAAACTTTTCAGAGGGTAAGATCCTTGAACATCGACTGCTCACCTGCTAAGAGCGGGGGCATGCCCACCTTCCCGACCTCGAGCTGAACTATATTGAGAGAATGTTCCAGGTTGTAGCTAAAAAGTCGGCAGGATGCGAACCACTTCCGGATCCTCTCAGGTGGGGGAGGGGGCATGCCCCCGCTCTTCGGTTTCAGGATCCTAGTCCAATGATCTCTCGCCGCAGCCGCTCATGCCGCTGCATCCGCTTTAGATATCTCGCTTCGGCGCGGCTGGCCTTGGCCTGAATGATTTCCACAAGCTGCTGTTTCTCGCCCGTGGTCCATTCGTCAATATCCCGAAACATGCTCGACAGTACCGCGAAATCGCGCAGCGCTGTTAGTTCCGTCTCACGCCAACTCCTGGTGCGAATACCTAAAGCTTCCGTCAACGACTTGACCGAAGCATCGCGCATTCTCTCTGCATTCCCTTTAAACTTAGCCGCCATCTGTCGTTGCGCGGCAAAACCAACATTGCGAACCTGAAACCGATCCCAATCACCCACATGTGATTGGTCCAACTCAAAGATCATTGGTCCCGCGGCGAGTTTGCGCAGCGTGGCCGCTGAGGTTCGGTACGCAGATCGGGCTGCAAGTTTTTCTTCTTCGCGCGCAACCAGTTTTCGGATCGCCGGCTTTGTCGGACGAAAGCCAAGCTTGCGATAAAACCAGAAGGCGCCCGATTCGATCCCTTCTTCGTTTTCGTGGCCAATCTGATAGGGATCTAGCGAGAACGCGGTCACGCCGAGCAGATGCCGAAAGATGTTCAGCAGGCGCGCGTAGAGCCAGGCCGTTTCGCCATCGCGAAAGGTGTAGTAGAGATTGAAGCCGCTTTCCATGCGCTCAAAAAGCGACAGCCCCTCGAAATATCCTATTGGTACCCCATTCTTAAAAATCATGGCCGCGTGATAAGCGCGCAAAGGCAGGCGCCACTCGGCAGGCAAACCAGTCACAAAAATATCTACGCCTCGTCCGATGTTGGTCTTAAAAACTCTTTTAGCGTCGCCGTGCGTAAATCCATAGAGCTCGCGATAGCGCGTCGTTGAAGCCTCGCGGGCCAAGTCAAGAATCGCTTCACCCTGGTTCGGCGACAGCAGCTGCAACGGTGGCGACGGTTTCTCCAGTTCCGCCCACAGCGATACATCTCTGCGGCGAATTAGCGGTTCGCGGTGATAGAAAACTTTTTGGACAGGCAGGCGCATGCCGGTTCGCGTCGCGCTATACGCCGGCTGCCAACGCACATAGAGCTGCTGCGAATCGTAAAGTTCCGCTTTCTCTTTTTCAGTTCTGTTTAGCGAATCAAACTGGCGAATGAGCCACTGCAAATCCCTTTCGGCTGCTGGACGTGCCGCGCGTAGCCAGTTTTGAAAAGGAATATTTGCCTCGACCGCCGCGTCATCTTCGAGCAACGGCATAAACCGGGGCCACGTCTGGCCCAAACGGTTTTCGTCTTCAAACCAATCCCAATAGAGTTTCACCTGGTTCGGATGGCTTCTTAACAACCAGCAAACGATGAAGAAACCAAAGGTATCGGTGACAGAAAGACCCGCGATGCCCGAGACTTCCGGATGCTCAAGCGAATCCAGATCGACTTCGTCAGCGCGCAAAACCTCGATGCGTTTAGGAAAGCCTTTCAGGAGTGATTCGGCCAGTCGTCGCGCGCGCGCGCTTTGCGGGTAGGCGGAAATGAAGAGCAGCAACTCATGCAAACGGATGATGGATTCCGCATCGCGAATTTTATTTTGAGCGAGCAGGGTCAGTAAGTGTTCGGTGCCCTTTTGATTTCCAGCTCCGAAAGAACGCCTCGCATCGTTGAGCCGATCAAGCAAGGATGTGGTTTTAGTAGCGGGCACGGATTCGTTTGGACTGCGGCGGCTTGACGCCGCTTTGGATCGCGGCGGCTTGACGCCGCCTTTGAGTTAGGCCAGCGACTTCG
>JBDTTW010000143.1:0-5976 GCA_039930405.1 bacterium | reverse complement strand
TTGATTTCTCGCGATGCGTAGTTGATAAAGGTCATAAGGCACTTACCCTGGGAGGGGTTATTGGAAAAGGCTATCAATGTCTTCGTCAGTGATTTCGGCGAAGGGTGAGTCTGAATCATCTTTCGGGGCGTTAACAATTTCTTCCATCATGGCTGACAGCTGCTGCGATACTTGTTTTGATCTCAGCTTGACCAAACCCAGGCTCGAACGTTCATCAAAGACCACGATCAAGAGCATCCGGCCGATCACCGAAATGTGTATGCTTTCATGCGCGCCTTCATGAGACAGGGTGGGAAATTCTTTCTCGCCGATTAGCTGAGCCATTCCCCCGGTTGCGGCGACGTTCCCCGCTGCCAGTGAAGCCAAGCTGGTTGTGTCAAGATTTCCAATCTCGCCCTGAACGGCGATTTCCTGCCCATCCTTATCCACCAAAAACACTACTCGCGCAGACGAATCCATGCGCAGCCGAGCAAGCACGGCTTTCAGTTGATGGTACTGGCGCTCATGTAGCGTGATAGACGTGTCTGCCATCGATACAACTTTCGTTTTGGTGCTAGTGAGGGACTGACAATGGGCGGGTTAAGCCAAGGCTTTTTCAGGCAAGCCGTTGAAAAGAAAGCGATTTTCCTGGGTTCAATGTTTGTCCTGGCGGAAAGGCGGCTCATCCGACGAGCCGTAACGCAATGTAACATAGCCAACAATGTGTCACAAGTGTTTTCCAATGTTAATGCTTTGCGTGGTCTTTGGGCCTCTGCCAAGAGCTGGAACGGGCGAAAATCCTCATTTCTCGTTGAATTGGCAGCACAGCTATGTTACTCTCCCACCGCAACTTCGCAGCAATTGCGGCCACTATCCACCTGTCATTTTGATTCTTCCATGAGTGCAGTCACCAAAGGTCTTAGGCGTTCAACGTCGCGTGCCGCCGTTCGTCGTGCTGTGTCCAAAACTGCTGCCAAGCGTCGCGCAACGAATGCAAAGACCGCTCGTCCAAAAGCAAAGCGCGCGCCCGCTCATAAACCAGCAGCACGGAAGAGTGCCAAGCCGAAGGCGTTAAAGAGCAAGAAAGCAGCGCCAAAAAAAGCAGTTGCGAAGAAAGTTCGGACTCCAAAGAAACCTATTGCCCGCAAGGCTGCCCCTCGCAAGCCACAACCGGCCAAGCACAGCAAGCCATCACTGCCGGGAGTCAAAAAGACTCAGAAACTGGCAGCCGTTCGCGCGCTCCGTCCCATTGCCGTTACGCCAACGCCCCCGCGGCAGCCAACAGTTGACGAGTCGGCTGCGTTGAAAGCATTCGAACGCGCGCACAAAGAGTTTACGCGCGGTCATTTTGGCGAGGCCCGCAACCAGTTTCGCGCCTTGCTCGAAAAGTATTCCAAGGTTTCTGAGGTCGCGGCACGTGCTCGCACCTATCTTGCTGTTGCTGATTCGCGAATGCGGACTGAAAGCATTCTGCCGCGGGATGCCGACTCTCTGTACGATCGCGGCGTGATCGAGCTTAACCGCGGCGAATACGTTGCCGCCCAGGAAATGTTTGAGCGTGCGTTGAAGCGGGAACCCGAAGCCGCCCACATTCACTATGGTTTGGCGGCGACGCGGGCAAGACTGGGCTCACTCGACCTCGCGTTGCAATCATTGCAGCGTGCGCTCGACCTGCAACCAACCTTACGCGTTCGCGCGCAACACGATCACGATTTGACTTCTCTTCGTAACGACCCGGATTTCGACCGCCTGGTTTTTCAACCTCGCCTGTAGCATCCTGCCCTCCAAGTTCCTGCGTGAGTAGTTTGAAAGGAATCGCCTTTTAGGTATCATTCTGACGAGAGCGCGAAACCCGCGCCCCCTACGCTGGAGAAGCCAAGTTGTCTCATCTGTCCTCGGAAAAATCCGGTCTCGATCTGGTCGCGCTGGGCGGCGGCACGGGCCTCTCGACGCTGCTCGCCGGCTTGAAGCGGCTGGTGGACGAGCGCGATTCGTCTGAGTATTGGATTGAGAACTTATCGGCGATTGTTACCGTGTCGGACGATGGCGGAAGTTCTGGTCGATTACGTGACGAGTTGCAGATGCTGCCCCCGGGTGACATTCGCAACTGCATGATTGCGCTTTCCGAAGATTCCACTCTGCTCTCGCGACTGTTCCGTTATCGCTTTCGCGGCACCGGGGAACTTGGCGGTCACAGCTTTGGCAATTTGTTTCTGGCAGCTCTTACCGAAGTAACCGGAGATTTCACCGAGGCTGTTCGCCTGTCGTCGGAAGTGTTGGCCAGCAAGGGCCACATCTTCCCATCAACGATCAGCGATGTGCGTTTGGTTGCGGAATTGGAAGATGGCAATGTAGTTCTCGGCGAAACTCAAATCTCTGCGTCGCGTGTGCCAATTCGGCGGCTCCGGCTTGAGCCGGAACAGTGCCTGCCATTGCCGCAGGCGTTGAAGGCGATTCGCGCGGCAAACGTTATAACGCTGGGCCCAGGCTCGCTGTACACCAGCATCCTGCCCAACCTGCTGGTCGCGCGCGTGTCCCAGGCCATCGGTGAAAGTGGCGCCACTAAGGTTTTCATTTGCAACTTGATGACTCAACCTGGTGAGACTGACAACTACACGGCGCGGCAACACCTCGAGGCGATTAAGCGGTACGCTCCTGAAATTCAGTTTGACTATGTGGTAGTTAACGATCGCCCTATTACCGCCGACCAGGCCGCGCGTTACGCACAAGAAGGCGCGCACCAGATCGGCATTGATGATGATTCGCTGGAAGGAGCACTTAATCAGTCAACCCAAATCATCCGCGCTAACTTGCTCGAAGAAGGTGAAAAAGTGCGGCACGATTCTACGCTGCTGGCGCGTGTCGTGATGTCCTGCCAGCAACAAGCATCTTCACGCCCAGTGCTCGCATAACCGATGCCAAAACAGCCGCTCTCGCAGTCGCGCCAAACGCAAACGCTGGACGTACTCATTCTCGCCGCGGGTCTCGGCACGCGAATGAAATCAAAGCGTGCGAAAGTGCTGCACGAACTTGGCGGCTCGCCTTTGATCGCCTATGTCTGCCGCACGGCCCAATCCCTTACTCCGAACAAAATTTTCGTTGTCGTCGGGCACCAGGCCGCCGAAGTGACCAAGGCGGTTGAAGCGGAAGTCGGAAGTCTCGCCGAATTTGTTACTCAGGCCCTGCAACGCGGCACTGCAGATGCGGTGTTATCCGCACGTGCGCAACTCGAAAATCGTAATTCCCTGCTTGTGATTTTGTCCGGCGACGTACCCCTATTGAAACCAGAAACACTTGCACGCTTCATCGCTGAGCATCGGCCTGGCGGCGCTGCCTGTTCCATTCTGAGCGTGCGGTTGGAAAACCCAACTGGTTATGGCCGCATCGTGAGAGATGCAAACGAGGGTTTTGCTCGGATAGTCGAACAACGCGACGCGACTGACGAAGAACGCAAGATCAGGGAAATTAATTCGGGAATCTATTGCTTCGACAGCGCGAAATTGTTGGCAGCGCTCGATCGCGTTAAGCCGGCTAACGATCAAGGTGAGTTTTACTTAACTGACGTTGCTGAGATCCTTATGAAGCAAGGCGAGAAAGTGAACGTCCATCTGCATAGCGACGCGCGCGAAGTTTCGGGCATTAACACGCGGGCGGAACTGGCCGAGTTTGAAAATCTTCTCCGGCGCAACACCGTTCGCAAATTGATGTTGGAAGCAGGTGTAACCTTTCTCGATCCGTCGCGCGCATACATCAGCGCCGGGGCCAAACTGGGCCAGGATTGCGTTATCTATCCGGACGTTGCGATTGAAGGTAATTCACAAATCGGCGAGGGTTGCGAGATTCACTCCGGTTCGAGAATCATCAATTCCCAGCTTGGTGACAACGTGGTGATAAAAGACCATTGCGTAATCGTTGATTCCACGATTGAATCAAACTGTGCCGTCGGACCCTTTGCACACCTGCGCATGAACACGACGATTGCTGAGGGCGCCATGGTTGGTAACTTCGTTGAAGTAAAAAAATCGCGCCTGGGCCGCGGCTCAAAGTCAATGCATCTCACTTATCTCGGCGACGCGACCATCGGGGAAAAAACGAATATCGGCGCCGGTACGATCACTTGTAACTACGACGGCAAGGACAAGCATTCAACCATTATTGAAGACAATGTGCGCATTGGATCGGACACGATGCTGGTCGCGCCGGTGAGAGTCGGCAGTGGATCGGTTACTGCGGCGGGCTCCGTTGTTACCGAAGACGTGCCGCCGGACACGCTGGTCGCGGGAGTGCCGGCAGTGGTTAAAAAGCGCTTGAAACGCAGTGAAAAGTGAAAAGTGAAGAGTCAGAAAAACCGGGGGCGTGCTGCCTGAATTCTTTCTGACTTTTCACTTTTTACTTTTCACGTTTTACTAAGGGAAAACATATGTGCGGAATTGTTGGCTACGTTGGAAACAAACAGGTCGTGCCTTTAATCATTGAGGGCCTGCGCAAGCTCGAATATCGTGGCTACGATTCGGCGGGCATCGCCGTCGTCAACGAGGGCCACGATCTCGAAATACGCCGGGCCGAAGGAAAACTACGCAACCTCGAAGAAGCGATCCGTCTAAGTCCGCTGGATGGCACGTACGGCATCGGCCATACGCGCTGGGCCACTCACGGCCGGCCGACCGAAGAAAACGCGCACCCGCATCGCGATTGCACCGGCCGGGTCGTCGTGGTCCACAACGGAATTATTGAAAACTATCTGCAACTGAAGGAGCGTTTGCGTAAGACCGATCACCAGTTCGTTACTGAAACTGACACCGAGATCATCGCCCACCTAATCGAAGAATACCTGAAGGAGGATCACAACTTCGAAAACGCCGTGCGCCGCGCCATGCTCGATCTAAAAGGAATCTTCGCGCTGTCGATTCTTAACGCGGATGTGGCGGACACGATCATCGCTGTACGCCAGGGTCCGCCGGTGGTTATTGGCTTGGGCGACGGCGAATTTTTTGTGGCCTCCGATATCCCGCCGATTCTGCAACACACGCGCGACGTCTTTTTTCTCGGCGACGGTGAGATGGCGATCCTGACCAGAGACGCCGTTCGCGTTACCGACTTCGAAGGCAACTCAGTCCAGCCTGCGATCCAACGCATCACCTGGGATCCGATCATGGCGGAAAAGGGCGGCTTCAAGCATTTCATGCTCAAGGAAATTTATGAGCAGCCGCGCTCAGTTCGAGACACGGTGCAAGGGCGCATTTCTTTGGACACCGGCCGCGTGTTTCTCGATGAGATGAAAAACATCACCGAAGCTGACTTTAAAAAGTTTACGTCGATCAAGATCGCCGCCTGCGGCACGTCCTGGCACGCAGGCCTGGCCGGCAAGTACATGATCGAACAGCTCGCACGAATTCCGGTCGAAGTTGATTACGCTTCTGAGTTTCGGTATCGCGATCCGGTGATGGACGAGAACACGCTGATGCTCGTTATTTCCCAGTCAGGCGAAACGGCGGACACCATTGCCGCGCTAAGAGAGGCGAAAGAGTTGGGCAGCAAAGTGCTTGCCATCTGCAACGTCTTTGGCTCGATGATCACGCGCGAAGCCGACGGCACGGTGCTTACTCACGCCGGTCCGGAAATCGGAGTCGCCTCTACCAAAGCGTTCACTTGCCAAATGGTCGCGCTCTATTTGCTCGGGCTTTATCTGGGCAACGTTCGCGGCACGCTTTCGGCTGAAGAAGCAAAGCACCATGCGCAGCAATTGGCTGAGTTGCCGGTCAAGCTGGAACATCTGCTTAACGAGTCAGATGACATTGAAGAACTCTCGAAAGAATTCTTCCGCGTCACGGATTTTCTTTATCTTGGCCGCGGCATAAATTTTCCGGTGGCGTTGGAAGGCGCTTTGAAGCTCAAGGAAATTTCCTACATTCACGCGGAAGGCTATCCGGCGGGCGAGATGAAGCATGGCCCAAACGCGTTAATCGACGAACGCCTGCCGGTGATGTTTATCAACAC
>JBDTTW010000142.1:0-4209 GCA_039930405.1 bacterium | reverse complement strand
TGCATCGAGGGCGGCAGCGCGCCAGCCGCGATCGCTTTCCTTGCTACCGACGGCACCACGACGGAAGCAGAGGTGCCCGACTCAGGAACCAACGGCACTCCCGGTCCCGATAACCTTGCCACGCCGTACCGCGCGCTGACCTATGGTTTCGTGAACGAGGCGGTAGCGATTCCCACCGCCGCGCAGATTAAGGCCACGCTCTGCGAACACGGCCCGGTGGTTTCGTGGGTCGGTGTAACTGACAGCTTCATGGGTTACACGGTGGGCACCTACCAACAAGACGAAGATTATGCAACACAAAAGACTAAGACATGTCCGAGTGAAGGACCGCCAAGCGGAGCGGTCTGCGGCCACTATGTAACTATCATTGGTTGGGACGACGCGAAAAACGCCTGGCTTGTCAAAAATTCGTGGGGCACAAACTGGGGGAATGAGGGAGGCCTTGGCACAGAGAAAGGCTACATGTGGATTGACTACGGCGCGAACGATATCGGCGCCGGCGCGATGTGGGTCGAGGCGCGCAACCAGAACTACCGGCTGCCACCTCGCTACCTCGAGTTAGTACCACAAAAGCGCATTGACCTTGGTCCAACCAAGAAGGGGATCATCCTCCAGAAGAATTAACTCTGGTTGGTTTTTGAGTCCGGCAAACGGAGAGAGAATAACAATGAAAACGAAAACCAGTTTTATCTTCGGTTTGCTGCTTGTGCTAGTCACGCTTCCGGCAACACTGGGACAGGCGCAGACGCTACCAACTCCCCAACTCGTATTCGCAGGAACAGAAGACTACGAAGCCAACGGCAAACAATGGACCAGATACAAACTGGCCCTGCTCAACCGTTCGGCGTATGAGGGGGAGTTGTTTACGGCGGCCCCCGATCTGCCGCCCTGTGGAACGAACCAGAATTCCGCCCGCACCTGGGTCGACATCTTCAACCGGCAGGGGCGAAAACGAATCTACGGCTTTTGCGCTTTAAAAGGGCCGGCAGAACTCGGTCATCTATGGTTTGCGATTGAAAAAGGCACGGCTGCGCCGGAGGCGGTTTACATTACGATTACCGATCGCCGCACCAACACTAAGGTCGTTTCCAATGTGCTGCCGCTTTCTTCGCCGGGCATAAGTACCAGCGCATCACCAGACTCCGCCGCGACCTCCGACGCTTCCAACCAGCCCGATCTGGTGGTCAAGGAAATCGTCTTTGATCAGGCGCCTTCACAAATTCGCGTACGCGTGCTCAACCAGGGAACCGGCGCAGCGGGGAGTTGTCATCTCGCATTGCAAAGCGGGCTCAGAAACGATCCTTTAGTCCCAACAAAGCAGCGTGTTTGGACCATCGAAATTCCTGCCTTGCCAGCCGGCAAAGGATTCTCAAACGTTATCGATGTTACGCCGCTTACACAAAAAGACGGGCCCTGGCAGGCGACCATCGATCGCTCGAATGCAGTAGCAGAGTCAAACGAAAGCAACAACACATTAGCGTATCCGAGTAGCAACCCCGGACCGCTGCCACTAAATTTTCGCAGGCCGGATCTGGTCATTGCCCATTTTCAATTGATGGATCCATCTAAAGGAGAGGTCCAGGTTGCGGTGACTAACAATGGCAGCGGCAATGCTGGTCCAAGCACGCTTCGCTTGATTGTTTGGGAGCCAGGAAAGTTTGAGCAGAAGGAAGCGAAGACAGTCTTTGTGAAAGTGCAAGCTCTTCACCCAGGTCAAACGGCTTCGGTGCTGGCGCTGGCCGGTGTCCCGATTATCAACACGAAGTATTCCCTCTACATCGACATCGGCGAAGCGGTGGCCGAGAGCAACGAGAACAACAATCGAGCAGAGGGCAATGCGGGTAACTTCAAGCCGTAGGACTTTGGTCCCTGAGAATTCTAAGCGGTTGAAATTTGAGCTGACCCATTTTGTCCTGTTCCTGGAAAGGAGACGAGCGATGAATCGCACAAAACTCTTGCAGTTTAGTTTCATGGCCCTGCTTTTGTTCTTGTCTACCGCCGTGGCGGGAGCGCTGGTAAACGCGCAGAATTCGAACCTAAACGCGCAGCCCAGCGGAAAAATAAAAGCCGAGAACAAAGCGAAACTGCCGCCGGCTGCAAAGGGCATACTGATTCCTAAACTGGAGTTGGTTAGTGTCAACAACGCGGGCAGTACAAAACAGTTCAATATGAGGATAACGAATTGGGCTCAATTCCCGCCGGGCATGTTTAAGAGTGAACCAAACTTGCCGCCCAATCCGTGCGGCCAGCCCAAACTGGGTGCCCGCCTGGCGTTAAAGACTGTTCGACAGCAGGATGGCAAAACCCTGGCGTGTCATCCCGTCACTTCACCAGAAACCCTTCAGAGTTTTGGCTTTCGCACTTACGACGGTTCAGACCCGGAAATCTACGTCATCTTGATCGATGTCAAAACAGACGCCAGCTATAAATCCAAAGTGTTTTCTACGGCGGCAAAATAGTCGAAATGAAATGCACACCTGATGTCGGTTGTTCACTCATTGGTAACGGGCAGGACCAGTTGCGCTTACGAGTTGCTCGCCTTGACCCGGCCAACAAAATCATGGAGTCGAACAAGACAAACAAAATTGCCGGGTGGTCCCTGCCGGTAAAGTGATCAAAGAATGACCAGGCTAAAGGAAATCGAAGTAATGAAGTTGAAACCGATCTTGGGTGCGACGCTCGCCTTGATACTGGGAGCATCGTTAGCCGTGGCCAGCCGCGCCAAAATGAATCTAAGGACTCACGCACTGCAGCTAAAAGAAATTGGCGTGAAGCCGACAGAACCTGCTGAGCAACCACCAACGGTCATTGTCAGATGTCCGGACCAAATCCAAATCGGGCCTGTCGGTGTTCCGAACGGTTGGGAATCACTTGGAAGCTTGCCTAAGAATCGGTTATCGATAAAGGTGGCTGCCGACAAGCGATCGATAATTTGTGAATACGCCAACCAGGCGATTGCATTTCAATCCTATTACATTGCCCGAAAAATCCCACCGGGTTATGAGTGCAAAATCCCTTACCCGCTAGAGTACCGTGCTATATGCACGATGAACCCAAGAGCCAGGCCGAAACAGTGATGACCGAACTCGGAAAGTCAGCCGGCGAAGTGACGACTCAGTCGTGCTAACGTCCCCGTCGCGCACCCAGTTGCGAAGAAAACTTTAACGAAGTAGTGCGCACCAGGTGGCCTATCTTGGCAACCACTTCGTCTGAAAGTTGACCCGCAGTTCCGCTAACGCCGATGGCTGCAACCACCTCACCGCTGGCCGCGAAAATAGGCGCCGCCACACAACGCACGCGCGCCTCGTGCTCTTCATCGTCAATCGCGTAGCCGCGTTGCCGGGTCTTTTCCAGCTCCGCCATCAAACGCGACATGGTGGTGATTGTTTGGGGTGTAATCGCTTTCAGCGGGTGAATCGCAACGATTGCTTCAACTGCGGCGCGGTCGTGACAGCAGATTAAGGCCTTGCCGACTCCGGTGACATGCGGCACCATCCGCCGTCCAATCCACGTTGCCATCTTAATAAAGCCGGGCGATTCAATCCGCTCAATGTAAACAGCGTCTCCGTGATCGAGTATCGCCAGATGCGTGTCGAGTTGGGTGCGCTCGACGATGTGGCGCAAGTGGGGCATTGCGATATCGCGCAACTCGAGACCCTGCATTGCCTGGCCACCCAAACTCAACAATTTAATGCCGAGGGTGTGAAAACCGGTTTCGACATCGCGACGTACGTAGCCGCGGGACACCAGCGTGCGCAACAGATAGCTGGTTGAACTCTTGGGAATGCGTACGCGGCGACTGAGATCGGAAGTACTCAGGCCGTGTGTCTTTCCTGCTAACAACTCGAGAATTGTCAGGGCCCGATCAACCGACGTTACCTGCTCGCGTTTGCCGGCACCCCCGCCGGGATTGGATTTTGCTTTCGCAGTTTTGCGCCCAACCGCGGCGCTCTTATGAGGTTCGATGGCTGCTTTCATTCGCTTATACCTGGATCGACTGTGGCTGAACATTTGGCGCAATCAATGTTCTGCATTGTGAACACGCGCCGAGTCGCCCGCCGCGTCGACCGAATCATTTGTCAATGAATTCAATGTAGCTCTCTCGCGCAAACTCTCAGCGAAGTTAATTGTGTTCACTCAGTAGAACAGTTCATTGAGCCGCGAGGGTTCGCATGTTACAAGCTGTCGCATCAACTTGTCGAGCCACTG
>JBDTTW010000141.1:0-4160 GCA_039930405.1 bacterium | reverse complement strand
CCTTATACGGAAGACGACGAAGCGGCAATCGCGAAATTAGGCATATAACAGTGATGAGCAATGAGTGCTGAGCAATGAGTAGTACAGGCTCGCCGCCAAGCAAAAGGCTTCACTCAGCACTCAGCACTCAGCACTCAGCACTTCAGTTTAGTTCTTTGCACGAGATCACGGGGCGGTGGTGATGGCTGCGTCCTTGGGGGGCAGGGACGCGCCCCATCGCCCCGTGCTGCTTCGAGAAACGATTGAATTCCTCAGGCCTGAGCGAGGAGGACTGTTTCTCGACTGCACGGTAGGACTTGGCGGACACAGCGAAGCGATCCTTGAAACTTCGGAAGCAACTCGCGTGATCGGATTCGATCGCGATAGTGAAGCACTGGCTGCGGCGACGCAACGGTTGCTCCGCTTTGGCGATCGCTTCCAAGCCGTTCACGCCGACTTTCGTCAAGTCGGTCGCGTCATGAAAGAGCGCGGCGAAGAGCGAGTGGCGGGCGTGCTCGTCGACCTGGGTGTCTCGTCGCTCCAGTTCGATTCCGAAACGCGCGGGTTCAGTTTTCGCTTTGATGCGCCACTTGACATGCGCATGGACGCAGCCGGCGATGAAGACACTGCCGCCGAACTCCTGCTGCGACTTCCAGAAGAAGAAATCGCGCGAATCATTTTTGAGTATGGTGAAGAGCGGAACTCGCGCCGCATCGCCAAATGGATAGTTGAACATCGCGAGCAGGGGACGCCGATATCCACCACCAAAGAATTAGCCGACTTGGTGGCCCGCGCGGCCGGCAAACAGAAACACCAGCGCATTCATCCGGCAACGCGCACATTCCAGGCACTACGCATCGCAGTAAACCGCGAGTTGGAAGGTTTAGCTCCATTCGTTGAAGCAGTAATCGATCTTTTAGAAACCGACGGCCGCTTTGTTGTTATCAGTTTTCATTCCCTTGAAGACCGGATCATGAAGCACGAGCTGAGGCGGCTTTCGGGGCGGTGCCAGTGTCAGCACCGAACTGGAGTTTGCAACTGCGGCGCCCGACGCGCCGTTGAGTTGTTAACGAAACGTCCGGTGACGCCGGACGAGTTTGAAGTCGACGCGAATATCCGAGCCCGCAGCGCCAAGCTGCGAGCCTGTCGCAAGCTGTAGGAGCAGACAGCAGGACAGCAGACAGCAGACAGCAGACAGCAAACAGCAAACAGCAAACAGCGATCTGAAACTCGAAACTCGAAACTTAGTTACTGACCCGGAGTTCCCCGCAATGAACAGAGTTCCCTCGAAGCAACGCAACGCTAACATCCGCCGCGACCGTGACGTACGGGCCTTGTCTCGTCTTGCGCTCTTGCTTTGTTGTGGATTGGTCCTGGCCGGAGGCTTCGTTTTTGCCGCGCAGCAATATTTCACGGCCATTCAATATGGCTACAAGAGTGAAAGCCTGCGCCGCGAACGCGATAGGCTGCTTTCAGAACAGCAACAGTTGATGTTGAAGAAGGAGCAAGCCTTCGCTCCGGCCCGACTTGAATCTGAAGCGCGCGGCCTGGGCTTGAAGCCTTTGTTGGCAAGCCAGGTGGGAACGCAGAAGACCGGCAGAAGCAGCCAGATACCAATCGCGCCGGCTTTGATAAATCCTTCCGCCTCTTTTCAGCGCTAGTAATCGTTAGCGATTCGCAGCTCGCCGGGAAATTGCGGTGGAGTTGCTCTCCCTCATCAGTTTGTTAGAAGGGGACCCAGGGAATGTTGGCGCGCTCTTCCGCTCAATCAGAAGCACAATCCGACGTTTCGATTCGCCGCACGCTGTTTGTTGCGGCGTTCGTGGTTTTCTGGATGCTGGGCATCAGCGCGCGTCTGGTCTACCTGCAAGTTTCCAGTCACGACCGGCTGGTCGAGCGGGCACACCGGCAACAGCAGGATGCGATTGAAACTGCGCCACAGCGCGGGCCGCTATTAGATCGTCGTGAGCGTGAGCTGGCGCGCACGATCGACACGACCTCAGTGTTTGTTGCGCCTGACGAATTCAGGACTGAGAAGAAAGAAACCGAAGCGCAGACGCTGGCAGAGATCGACTGCACCGCGAACAGTCTTTCGTCGGTGCTGGGTTTGAACCAGAAAGAACTTCTCGGGCAAATCACCGAAGCGAGAAAAAACGGACGCGGCTTTCTTTGGATCGCCCGCCGCATCGATCCAGACCAGGCGCTGGCGTTGGAGGCGATGAACCTCCCCGGCGTGCACACGCGCAAGGAACCGAAACGCTTTTATCCCAACGGACCACTCGCCGCCAACGTACTTGGCTTTGTTGGCCTTGATGGAAATGGGCTGGCCGGAATTGAACAAGCTTTCAACGAAAAGATAGTTGGCGAGCCGGGAAAGCTGTTTATTGAAAAAGACTCTCGTGGACTCGCTTACGAGAGCAGTGAGATTCCCGGGCGTCCCGGTCAGACGATCGTTCTTACGATTGACCAATCCATTCAGTACACAGCCGAGGCCGCGTTGACGTCAGCCATTGCCGAGTCGCATGCGAAGTCGGGAACTGCCATCGTCATGGATCCGCACACCGGCGAGATTCTGGCGCTGGCCAACGCTCCCACTTTCGATCCCAATAACGTCGGGGCGGCGCCACCTGCTGCGCGCGCCAATTGGGCGCTGCAGAATATTTACGAACCCGGCTCGACATTCAAAATCGTTGCCTACTCGGCGGCCATCGAGAAGGGGTTGGCAAAGCCGGACGATCATATCGATTGCCAAATGGGTTCGATCACAGTCGCCAAGCGCGTCATTCACGATCACCACCCTTTCGGAAACCTGACGCTGACCGAAGCGCTCGCCAAATCAAGCAACGTGGCAGCAATTAAACTCGGACTGCGTGTGGGCGATCCGACAATGTACGACTACATTACGCGGTTTGGGTTTGGTTCACGGACCGGGATTGAATTGCCTGGCGAAACTGCCGGCATGATTCACCCGGTTAGTCGCTGGCTGCCCTCGTCGATTGGCTCGATCGCGATCGGCCAAGAGGTTGGGGTGACGCCCTTGCAGATGGCGGCTGCGTTTAGCGCGCTAGCTAACGACGGCGTACGGATCGCGCCGCATCTTATTCGCGAGATTCGATCGGCAACCGGCACGAGCATCTACCGGCCCAATCCGGAACAACATCGAGTGATCAGCAAAGAAACGGCGCGGGCGTTGCGGGGAATGCTCGAAGGCGTAACGCTGAATGGCACCGCGAAGAAAGCGCAACTTGACGGCTATTCGGCCGCCGGCAAAACAGGTACGGCGCAAAAGATCGATCCGCAGACGAAGCGCTATTCGAATTCGAAATACATTGCCTCGTTTGTTGGCTTCGCGCCTGTCAACAACCCGGCAGTAGTCATCATTGTAGTCATCGATGAGCCGGCCGGCGCCTATCACGGCGGTGACGTCGCGGCGCCGGTATTTCGCCAGATAGCTGAACAGATTTTGCCCGAGATGGGCGTGATGCCGGATACCGAATTCAAAAACGCAAACGAGTTGGTGGCGAGTGTGCGTGAAGCGCCGGCGCGCGACGCAAAACTGCAAAATCAAATTGAAGAAGAGAAACGGGCGAGCGCGGCAACCTTGCCCAAAGTTGTTTCCAAATCCAGCAGCGGTGAAGTTGTTTATGCGGTCGCAACCAACAAGTCAATGTTGATGCCTGACCTGCGCGGGCGCAGCGTGCGCGATGTGGCGCGGGCTTGTGCGCAACTTGGTTTGCAACTTGAGGCTCATGGTGAAGGGCGCGTCATCAAACAAATGCCCCAACCTGGGACTGAATTGCAATCGGGCCAAACGATCTATCTCGATTTTGGCCGGCCTAACTGAAGCACGAAACTGGGAAGCTAACTCAAAGGTTCACGGAGCCAACAACATGATCCCCCAACGAACGCCGCGGCACGGTTTTGCTGGAAGTGAACTAAGAGAAAGAGTAACAGCCTGCCGCAAACGATTGCGCCATAACCGTTTCACGCAGCCGAGCGGCGGGCGCGAATTCGATCAAGGTGCCAGCGCGTCGCAGACGACGTTTCTTGATGATGAGTCGCCAATGAGAGAATCGTTACCGAAAATTGAATTGAGTTCAGCGGCACAAGAGGTTGGCATCACGTGAATGTTGGGGAAGCATCGCTTTTAATGGGCGCAAACGCCACCGGCGCAAGCGCTG
>JBDTTW010000140.1:0-19682 GCA_039930405.1 bacterium | reverse complement strand
TCTTTCCACCTTTTTTAGTTGCCATTCTGTTTGCTCCTTCGTTTCAAAAATTTTTAGGGTTTAGGTCTTAACCACAAGATACTGTGCTTACTTCTCTCTTGTGGGCTAGAGTAAACGGCGCACAACATCTTGCTATATAAACGCAAACGCCCACAATGTCAACAACTTATTACATCTTTAGGTGAAAAATAATTTGGCTCTGCGCGTGCTGGTGAAGGTGATCAGCGGAGTGAGTTCGCGTCTCGTCCTCGTATTTGTGATCAGAAACTAAAATGGGTTCGTGAACGATCTGGCGATCAGGTTGGCCGCATTCGATGTCTGATCCGAGCATGAAGCGCTTGAAAGTTGATCACTGATTACGATCGATTAAGTTATCGTAAAAAAGGAGTGAAGATCCAACCATCGTGACGATCGATGCCGTAATAGAAAAGCACTGCGTTAGTTTTATCCTGACTGGTCACGCCAATGAACGGGCCAGAACTGTTAGCTGCGCTACTTGAAGACGAGGATGAAGGCGTGCCGCTCGAATTCGGCAACACGACCGGTACCATATCTCGTTCTGCTAGTTTAAGTTGCGGGTCACGGGTATCGGGCCGGACGTTGTGCGCAAACAACATTACGGAGCGCACGAAATCTATCAACTCGTTCGAGCGTGGTCTAACCAACTGCCACTCACCAGACTCCGACAAAGGATCATGCGCGGCAGAGGCACGGAGAATCTGAACCTTCTTAGTATTGACCGACAAGCCCGCGCTCAGATCGTCGATCGATGAAGGCAAGCCTGGATCTCCAGTAAGACCTTTCGCTGCCTGATAAGAATAGTAAAGACGAATGGCTTCTGCTACCTGTTCACCACGGAAGATCGCTTCCTTTTCTCTCTCGCGTCGCGCTTGTTGTTGCAGACTTGGCGCCGCCGCGGCGGCCCACAGCGCCAGGATCGTCATCAGCGCAAGCAAGGCAACCAGGGTGTAACCGCGCTCGTGATGTCGACTGCGGCTCGGAGTCAGACACGATCTCACCCCAGCAGGGCCCGAACGCCCTGTCCATATATTGTGGTGTGGTCCATTGCTATGGTTGGTCATCGTCGCTATCAGGTCGTGGTGTCGGTCGTTGCATCGGGTTCCCTTTGTCACCCGAAACTGAGAAAGGCAAAGTGTGTTTGATCTTCAGATTAGCATCGACCAGCACCAGTTCCTTTTCTGAGATGCTGGTGACGCGAAATCTCCCGCCGAGAAGATCGCCACGCTGGACATTCAATGTCTCTTTTGATCCTTTGTCTTGCAGAATAGCCGTGTCGATATACCGTCGAGTTCCGATAATCCCGACGTAGCTGTAGTTGGGTGTCGGCGGAGCATTTACTGACAGGGTGACTGGGTTCGAATAGAGCTTGCCATCGGCTGAGCGCGCCATAACCTGACGGGAGCCAGCGTTCGCGATCAGGCTAGCCGGCACGGTCGCTGATAATTGCTGCGGACTGATGTAGCGCGTAGGTAGTTCTGTGTTGTCGACTGCTATCCGCATTTGCGGAGTAAACTTATCGCCGGCAACTTCCAGCGTAAAGTCGCCGGTGCGAGCGAAGGTGCTGGCAGGTGACACGCTCGCAATCAAAACCGGAGGCGTCGGTGTTGGCGTTGCGGTGGGTACCGAAGCAGCCGCTACCGGTTTTGGAGGCGGCTCATAATACGCAAATATATTGCGCCTGGGTTCCGGAACAACTGGCGCCGAGCTGTCCCACTTAACCGGCTGTAGCCGGTCAAGAAGGTCCTCTGTCCCTTCCGTTAAAGGAGCCGGCGCGGTTGTTTGTGCCGAAACTAATCTCCTGCCGTTGGGCGAAGCAGTAGCAACGGGGGCGCGTCGCGTGACTTGTTGCGGGCTGCTCCCAAATCCAAAGAAGGCCCACCAAAGCAGCAACAACGCAATGATTCCGAGCGCGCCCGCCACGAGCAGTTTCTTGCGCTCAGCCGGATTTTGAATGTCGCTAAGTTGCATGAGTCAAACTGTTCTAATCGCCGGACATATTTTCCGTGCCCGCTCGTTGAAAATAGGTAGTCATCTCAAGCCGCAGACTCACCAAAGAGCTTCCCGCTGGACCAGCCTCCGAAGCGCCGCTAGATTCGGTGGCGCGTTCCAGTTCAACTGTATTGATGATTACGAACTGCTTACTCGTCTCTATGTCACGCACAAAGCGGCGCAGGTTCTGATAGGGTCCCTCGACCGTAACGCTGATGGCGATGCCGGGATAAATACTTTGCCACTTCGTATTAGCGGCCCTTGATCCGGGACTCGCTTTCGACCCAACAGGTTCAAGCGGCGTGTAGCCAGGCCCGGAGGTATTTCGCAGACCGTTTTTGCGAATGAGACTATTGAGACTGTCATACAGCCCCATGCGCCCGCGATTCGCGTCCACCAGTCCCGCAGTCTCGAACTCCTCAAGGCTTTGCGTGATGCTCTGAACAGTAGCGTCAGTACTTCGTCCACGTGTCAGCAACTCCTGCGAATTTCTCAACTGGCTTTGCAGACGTGCTCGCTCCAGTTCCAGCGCTGCGCGGCGAGAGCGCGCGGGAACCAGAAAATAAAGGTACGAAACGACCACCAGCACCAGAATTAACAAAGCGCCGGCAATTCCAATAATCTCCGCCACGCCAAACACGCCAGACTGGCGCGAGACACGCAAATTGGTTAGGCGCGCACGAAATTGGCGCTTCTCAGTCGACGGCGATGGCGGTTGCTGGCTCATTTGGTTCCGTCCACTTCTCCTGCGTTCGAAGCGACCGCGGTGGTTGCAGTCGCGGTGCCAGCCCTTGGTCGATAGACCACAGCCAACTCATATTCGGCGCCGCTCTCTCCTCGACCACGTTGCAGGTTCTGCGTCCGCAATTCCGAATGAAACACTCCGGCGCGGTCCATCTCTGCGATCATGTCGGTCACAATCGCGGGCGTTTTTGCCACCACCGTCAGGTCCAACTCCGCCTGCGTTTCGTCTCCTCGAGTGACCACCCGTCGGACGGCGATACTCTTGACACGAACTGCGCCGGGCAATGCCGATTCCAAATCCGCAAACAAACGCGACCACGAGAAGTGCTTGCGATCAACCAGCGCGTGCGCTGCATCCAGTGTCTGCAGTTGTTCGGAAGTCAGCGAGTTCTTGACGGTTTCGGCCTGCGCCTGCAGCGCTCGTTCCTGAAGCCGCAGGTTGTTGATGTCGTTCTGGACCGCATTCGCTTGCGCATTTGCCTCTTGGGTCGCGCGCACAATGAAAATAAGGCTCACGAGTGACACGAAAATCACCGCCGCCGTGATCATCCAGGGCAGTGCGCGATTATTGAATGGCCGGCTTGCCAGGTTTAATTTCGTAGGCACGAAAAGCCTTTCCAGTCCTTCTGAGGAGTGTGATGCGGATTCTTGCTGCTGAAGGATACACGCCACACTTGAGAGCGTGCAACCGGGCATGAAAAGCGCCGCAACCGCACAATTACACGCCCACTTGCTCGGAATGTTTCATAAAACACGAGTGCGGTTGGCTATGTCAGGCGGCGCGCAGGTAGTGGGCCTTCGGTCATCGCCAGTGACGGGCGATATGCGGAGATACGATTTCGGCCCTCGCGTTTTGCGCGATAAAGAGCAGAATCCGCCAGCTCGACGAGTTGAATTGGATCCGTCGCATCATCGGGAAAGGCAGCGACGCCGATGCTGATTGTGATGCGGTGGGTGGCTGCCGCTTCGACCGAGTCCTGCCGGGTTGCAGAGAATTCGTGGTTGGCAAGGGCGACGCGAACGCGTTCGGCCGCGACCAGCCCCTGAGCGTAGTTGGCATCAAGTAAGAACGCCGCGAACTCCTCGCCGCCAAAGCGGGCCGCGACATCACCCGCCCTCAATGCCTGTTTTATTACGTGGCCGGTTTTCTCGAGCGTCCTGCTGCCAACCAGATGACCATAGGTGTCGTTAACTTCTTTGAAGTGATCCAGGTCCATCATCAAAACGCAGAACGGTCGACCTTCGGCTTGCGCGCGCGCAGCTTCACGCCGTAGTTCGGAGAAGAAAGATTTGCTGGTGAGCAGGCCAGTCAGCTCATCGTGGGCCAGGAGCCGATGGATTTGCTGTTGAAACTCGCGATCAATTTCGTCCAGCATTTCAAACCGGAACAGGTGATCCCCGATTACAATTTTGTCGCCGTCGTTGAGCGGGGCTTCAGTAATCAACTCGCCGTTGAGCAGAGTCCCGTTTGTCGAACTTAGATCTGTTATCGAGTAAACGGTTTCGTCCGTCTGCGGGCCGGGTGTGCTGTTGATGCGCGCGTGCAGGCGCGAGGCGCGCAGATCGTTGATGCGCACGTCAGCTTCCAACGCGCGTCCGATTGTTACCTGGCTGCGTTCAAGCGGAATGGGAACAGCCATTAATTCACCGCGCAGTGAAACGAGAGCCGGCCGGCGTTCTTTTTGGATTGCCTTTGCACCAGTTGCCGGGCGGCGGGTCTCGGTTTGGTCGGACGAGTCTTCGTTATTATTTTGACTGGGCATCGAGTCTGGGCGTCGCTCCGCGATACCGGGCTACGTTTCGCTGGAATAACAAACGTGGCGGGCATTTTATCCCGCGCGTGATAACGGGGCAATCAAATACCATTAACGAACGATGTTGGTTGCCTTGCGTGGCGTCAGCTAATGGGTCTTCTTGTGACCGCTGCGCGTTACTCCTATAATCGACAAACCAAACTTTCAGTTGCGCATCCTCCCTCGCCGCTGTTCAGGAATTGCAAAGGAGTTTTGTGTGAAGGAACAATTAACCGCCGCCTGCGATGAAGCTGAACGGCCGCTCTCGATCGAGCGCGTTGCGGTGGCCCATTTACCGACGGAATGGGGGGATTTTAAGATCGCCGGTTACCGCTCGTTGACGAGTAGCGAAGAATTCGTCGCGCTGTTTAAAGGAGAAATGCGGCGCGAGGTGCCGACGCTGGTACGCATTCACTCGCAGTGTCTGACCGGCGACGTCTTTGGCTCAAATAAGTGTGATTGTGGCCCGCAGTTGCACCAGACGATGCGCATGATTGAACTTGAAGGTCGTGGGGCAATCGTTTACCAACAGCAGGAAGGCCGCGGCATTGGCATCTTGAATAAGATTCGCGCTTATGCGCTGCAGGACGAAGGCGCCGACACGGTTGAAGCAAACGAGCAACTGGGGCTGGCCGTCGACTTACGCGAATATAAGCAGTGTGCGGAGGTTCTGTTTGATCTGGGTCTCTGCCAGGTCAAGGTTATTTCAAACAACCCGCTCAAGTTGCGCGCACTTGAGGAAGCTGGGTTGCGGATTGTAGAACGAGTTTCAATTCAAGTCGAGCCGACCGAAAACGCTGAAAATTATTTGCGAACCAAGAAGGAAAAACTAGGTCACCTGCTGGATTTTAACCCATCAACCCCGTGAAGTAAGACTCATATAACGCCGACCATAGCGTACGGCGGCCAATACTACTTTAGTTTTTCGGTTTGGTTAGTTTTTTGCGTTGTTCGGCGGTCTTCTGGAGATTTTCGCTTAGTTGTATTACTACTTCAAGATCGTGACTTACCCGACTTGCGGGATCTGCTTCCACAACGTTTGGTTTTTGCAAAACAAGATTATTCACGAAGCTCATTATCGACTTATCAAGAAGCAAGAGGGCCTCGCGAAACTCCTTTACGCCCGCACCCGCCAAATTAAGTTGCTTCGCTTCTACATCTTTAGCCTTGGGCAACGCCAGATTCGACTTTAGACGGGTGGCGTTTGATTTTATTTTGGAAAGGCTATCTGAAATGTAGCCGTAATCCAATTCCTCGTGGACCCAGGCATTAGCCATCATTGCGTTGTTTACGGTCTGAATATTCCTAAAATCCTCATTAATCTGCTTAAGGGCAAGACGAACAGAATCGGGATTTTTTTTTCCGGGCAGGGGTTTCAAGAGAAGCTGTTGATCCATATCCCTACGTATGTCCGCGCGAGCCATGTCGGCGGCTGAGGGACGATTGAGGCCTGGCTGCTGGCCTTCGGTTCTAGAAGTTCCTGCCGAAAGTAGCATGAGAATTTGCACTACTAAGAGGAAATTTCTGAACCGACTTGATCTTGAGGTTTTTTTAAGGCTGGCTATATCCATAGTTTCCACCTTCACTATTAGTGCCTTTTCAGTGTGGGAATGCATCGATTTACAGCTCGGTTCCAAGGGAAGTTGAAATTGCGCTGGTTGTTCCCTGATTCTAAAACATACCCAAGCAATACGAAAGGGATAGACGTGACCCGTTCGTTTTACCGGGGCGAAAAAAAAGGAGGTGGCATTTCGCCACCTCCCAGAAAATGGGTTCCTCACGAAAGTGAGTCACCGATTAGAAAATAAACCGCCCTCCCAGGACAATTACACGCGGGTTGCTGCTGAGCACTTGACTCGGGTTCAGGAAGTCCGACGTCAGCGGGGCGATCTGGTTTAAGGTTGTCAAGCCGGTAGTGCCAACCGCGTCCACCGTATTCACCGAGCCCGGCACGTATTGCGGGTGGTTGAATGCGTTGAAGAAAACAGCACTAAGCTGGATGGCCTTAGACTCTCCTAAGCGGAATTTCTTGAAGACCGAGATATCGAAGTTATTGATGCCCGGCAACAGGAAAGTGTTGCGCCCGAGGTTGGAAACGGCGCCATTGCCAGTCTGGATGTACTTCGCGCTCGGATTGTTGGCCCTGTAGCCGACGGTACGTGAAGCGGTCGACTGCAGACAAGCGCCCGTCACGGGATCAAACGACGTACAGGTCCGTACGAGCGCGGCCACACTGCTGCCGATCCCTTCTGTTCCACCTGGGTTCAGGATGCCGCGGTCGCCGGCGCTGTCGCCATTCCCGTTAGCGTCGTTACCGCTACGGATGGTTATCCTCTCGCCAGACTCTGCTGTATAGGTGCCAGTGATGCTAAAGCCACCAAGCAGCGTTCCGGTAAGCCCCTTGCTGTTTTTGAACCAAGGCAGCTCATAGATCGCCGAACTCACAAAGCGGTGCCGGTGATCCAGAGCCGAAGTAGCGCGCTCGCGCCGCAGGTTCTGGAAATCTTCCACGCGGCGTGGCGAAAGCACCGTAGAGAAAACTTCGGCCGTCGTGTCGTCGATCAGGTGGCTCCACGTGTAGGCGCCGGTCATCTGGAAGCCGTTTGTAAAACGTCTGGTTACCTGCGCCGATGCGCCATGGTAGGTCGAATTACCGTTTGAGAGGAACGCCACCACGGAGGCGCCGTTAAAGCCGGCATTCGCGAATCTCGGCACGTAATTAGAGCGCGCGTTGATGTTCGCCAGCGTCAAAGTGCCCGCCGGCAACGCGTCAATCTGCGCCTGTGTCGGCGCGCCAGTTATGTATGTCGGCAACCCGGAACGACCATCCTCCGGCGACACCCTAGCTTGTCTGTTGAGGCGGTTCTGCGTTATCAGATGGATACCTCTCGTGCCCAGGTAGCGCACTTCGAACGACCAGTCCTGGTGGAACTGACGCTGGAAGCTGCCCGTCCAAGTGAGCGAATAGGGCACTTCCTGATCAGGAATGAACGACCCGGTTACCTGACGCAACGCTACGGGGTCCGTCAGCCCTGCGCCTGAAACCGGGATTGGCGAGATGCCACCGTGGGCCAGGAAGCCTGTTCCGGGACAGCAAGCAGCCGCAACTCCGGTACCGCCAGCAACGTCAATCGTTTGCTGCGCTTGGGGCGGACTCGACAGGATGCCCAGGTTATCAAAGATGTAGTCGTAACCCATCGAGAAACCGGCGCGGATCGAACTCTTCCCGCCGCTGCCGAAAAGGCGTCCGAGCATCCCGCTCGTGTAGTCAGGCGCCCAGGCAAAACCGATCCTGGGTCCGAAATTTCTCGTCTGCGTCTTCGGCGCCCTGAACTGGAGTACACCCGGCACCGAAGCAAGGGCATTCGCTGCCTGGAACTTAACGCCCTTTGTCACTTCTTGATAGGAGTAGCTCACTCCTAGATTGACCGTGAAGTTGGGGCGCATGCGCCAATCGTCCTGGACAAAGGCATACAGGATCTTCTGATCACCATAGTAGGTGTTGCCGCCGACGTTACGCTCGCCAAATTCAGGACTGAAATCGCGCAGGTAGTCGTCGACGTACAGATATTCATAGTCGCCGCGTTCACGCTGGACGAAACGCTGCGGCGAAATGATCTTGCGGAAGTCGCCGCCAAACTTGAAGGAGTGGCTGCCGCGAATCCAGGTCACATTATCGACGACCTGATAGTTATTTTCGATGCCGGACTGTGGCGCGTTGCCATCCGGCCCGAGGCTTATTCCGAGGTCGTCTAGCTCAAAGTTCGGGAAGGAATCGAGGCCAGGGAAAGTGAAACTCGGTACCGGGAAGCTATTCGACGAACGGCGAAATGCGAGGCGCGTCTCGTTGATCAGGTTTTGGTTGAAGTTGTGATTCAAAGTATACGAGAAGAGGCGTTGCTTGTTCGGTATCGGAGAAAAGAAAACGGGTAGACTCGCGGCAGTATCAACGCCTGAACCGTTGGTCATCAGGAAACGCCAGTGGTGCTGGGTGTCCCCGCTCTGGTTATAGTCCAAGTTAATAACCGCATGGTTCTGCTTGAAGAAGTTCGGCGAAGGGATGTTCACGGTGCCTGCGTCAAATGGAATTATACTCGCCGTAGGACACAGGTCGTGGACCAAATTTACCGCGCAAGCTTCGAGTGTGGTTGTGCTCCTCGCCGGAGCGAGCGGGAATAGAAACTGTCTCAGCACAGCAAGGTTCGTTGCGGACACGCCAGGAAGGGCGGAGAGCGTTGAGAACCCGGCAATTGTTGGTAGCACGATTCCAGGCGATCCTACCGCACTTCCATTCTGCAACCTTTCGTAAGCAGTAAAGAAGAAAAGCTTGTCCCGCAGCTTCCAGAGGCTCGGGCCACCCTCGCCGAATCGGGGGAAGAAAACCGGACCGCCCATGTTAAACCCCCCGCGGAAGTTGTCGGAACGCGGCATGAACAAATCGCCGTCCGCCTTGTTGCGCGTGACGCCGGCAAGCTTCTGAAGTTGATCGAGCGCGTTGAAGTAACGATTGCGAAAACCTGCATGGAACGTGCCATGGAAGTCGTTCGTACCAGTTTTGGTAACCGTGATGAACTGACCACCGTTGGAGCGGGCAAACTCGGCCGAAAACTGGTTCTGGACCAGCGAGAATTCGGCAACTTCCTCTGGCGAGACGTAGCTCTGCGGGCCGGTTACGCTCTTGTCGTTATTGTCCACGCCGTCGATCATGAAATTGTTATCGCGTGGACGCTGACCTCCGACCGAGCCGCCAGTGCCGACGCCGACGCCCCCCGAGCTGCTAACATTTGGCGCGATGAGGGCGAGGTTGTTCACACCCGAATACCCCGCACCAGTTTGGGCCAGGTCGGCGACCTGTCGCGCGCTGAAGCTCTTTGACAGATTGGAGGTGCTCGTATCAACCAGCTCGGTGCCACCGGCCGTGACAGTGACTGTTTCACCGACGGCTCCCAGCGCCAACTGTGTTGCCAAGTCTGTGACTTGGTTCAACTGCACCTTCACATCGGTGAGCCTCAGAGACTTAAAACTCTGAGCTTCAACGGTGACGCTGTAGTCGTCGCCTACCGGCAGGTTGCTGAATTCGAATTCGCCACTGCCCGACGATTGGGTTGTGCTGGAAACGTTAGTTGATTTTTTGGTGATTGTTACCTTCGCGTTAGGCACAACCGCGCCGTTCGGGTCCGTAACCGCACCACGCACGCTGCCAGTCGTAACTTGCGCCTGCACTGAGAACACACAGGCCAACGCGAAGACTATCACCCCGAAGATCGGAGCCATTTTCCGCAAGCTTTTCATATAGATAAGTCTCCTGTTTGAATCATTTTTCTAAGAACTTTCTTGGGGAGTATCCCACTTCATATCAGTTCAGGGTCCGATCTTGGCAAGTCTTATTCCTTAAAGTTGGACCTAAATACGAGAAATACAACACATCATTAACCTCTTGATTCACTTGGGTTTAAGGACCAAGGCAGAACTTTGTTGAGGAGCGTCCAGAGACCGATATTATCCAGCCTCGGCAATAATATTCAAAAAAATGGAGAAACCGAGAAATAATGGAGCCAGGGCAACCGCGGGACCCCTTGCCCTGACGCCAATCGCTCGCCTTACAATTTACCGACGGTCGATTTTGCCCGCACCTGATTTCGGAAACGGCGGGTTGCCCGAGTCCGGCAAGTCTGCACGTGAAAGTGGTAAACTCCGCTTTCGCAGAAAAAAAACCATGTCAGAACGAATCTATCGCGATCCGGTCCATAACATAATCAGGCTTCGTACCGACGACGACGAGGGCGCGCTGATCATGCATTTGATCGACACGCCGGAATTTCAACGGCTGCGTCGGATAAAGCAACTTGGCCTTGGTCTCTATACCTATCAGGGCGCGGAACACTCGCGCTTTACTCATTCGCTGGGCGCGTTTCACTTGATGAGTCGCGTGCTGGATCGCCTCAGCGAAAAACATCGCATCGATAAGCAGGATCGCGCGGCCGCGCGCGCCGCTGCGTTGTTGCATGACGTGGGCCACGGATCGTTTTCGCACGTTATGGAAAAAGTGCTTGGCTTTCATCACGAGAAATGGACCGTGGAAGTTTTGCTGAGTGAAGAAACTGAGGTCGGGCAACGCCTCCGTGCACATTCCGCTGACTTGCCGGCTAAGGTTGCAGCAATCATCGAAGGCAAGTTTCAACCGGCCGCGCTCGCCCAACTGGTTTCTTCGCAGCTCGATGTCGATCGCATGGATTACTTATTGCGCGATTCGCTGATGACCGGCGCGAAGTACGGCATTTACGATCTGGAATGGATCATCAACGCGTTGGCGATCGACGAAGAGCATGATCGGATTTACGTGGCGGCGCGCGGCCTGTATGCAGTCGAAGAATATCTGCAGGCGCGCTACTACATGTTTCGGCAGGTCTACTTTCATCGCGCGTTACGCTCGGCCGAAGCAGTGCTTCGTTCAATTCTGCGGCGCGCGCTGGCGCTACTTGAAAACGACAAGCCCGTTTGGCATGCGCCTGGCACGGCTTTCGAGAAAGTGCTGCGACGGAAATCGTTGACCATCACCGAGCATCTCGAGATTGACGATTCGGACGTAGTGTTTCACGTAAAGCAGTGGCAGCGTTCTGATGACGAGGTACTTGCCAACCTCAGCCGGCGTTTCGTCACACGACGTCTTTTCAAAGCTATCGATCTGGATATGCCGGTCGACGAACGCCCCGATTTCCTGACTGCGGCGCGTGCCTGCGTCGCCAAAGCGGGTTACGATCCTGAGTACTACTTCATCGAAGACCGCGCCAGCGATGTTCCCTACTACAATTACTACACGCCAAAAGATGCGGAACCGAAGAGCCGTATTTACGTTGAAGACGGCTACGCGCGGCCGCGCATACGCGAGATTAGCGAAGTCAGCGATGTCGTGCGCGGACTGCAACGCGGGTACGAGTTACATCGCGTCTGTTTCCCGCCCGAAGTGAAAGAGGAAGTTTACCGGCTTTATCACGATGCGACGCCGCCAGAACCCTCAGCTGTCGGTTACGCAAACGCAAACGGAGATTAACTTGCGATGGCGAGAATAGCGGAAGCTGATCTTGAGCAAGTGGATCGTTATGTGAAGGACGTGCTCGACGCACAGCAAAAAACCTGGGGCGCACCGCTGCCCAATCATCTGCTGTACGCAAGACGTCTTTCAATTTTTCGTGGCGCGCGCGCGATGTGGACCGGCATTGATGCGTCCGGATTAATTGATGCGCGCTTGCGCGGGTTGATCAACCGGCGCGTGGCGGCGCTAAACGGCTGCGAGTTTTGACAGGACATTAATGCTGCCGTGTGCAGCCAGCTTGGTGTTTCCGATGAAAAGATTGAAGCCCTGGAAGACTACGCGACCAGTGACCTTTACGATTCGTCCGAAAAAGTTGCGCTTGAGTACGCCGACAGCATGACAATAACCGGGCGCGACGTGAGCGACGAACTTTTTGCGCGCCTTCGTTTCTGCTACAACGAAGATGAGATAGTGGAATTGACCGCCACCATTGCCTGGGAAAATTCGTCGAGCAAATTCAATCGGGCCTTGCGCGTACCGTCTCAGCAGTTGTGGAAAAGTGGGCGACGAACCTGAACTCGCTAAACTAGCACCGCCTCTCCCCGCTTCAACTAAATGCCCTTCAGCCAAAAAGATTGTTCACGTTCGTTCGTCGCAAGTTTTGCGTTGACTGTAATTCTTGTCGCGGCTTTTTTTTCGACGAATGTTCCCCGCCTTCAGGCGCAAAATTCGGCGCGCCGCGCCAGTGTAGCCGTGGTTGATTTTGGTGAAACAGTATTCGCCCGACAAGCCGTCGAAAAGTTTTCAACCAGTCTCAAACAAGACGAGAATATTGAGACTTTTGATCGCGATCTGGCCCGTGCAGCCACGCGCGGCGCCGGCTATGCAGGTTCTTTGAACCTGTCGCTAAGTGAAGCGCGCAACCTGGGCGCGGTGCTTGGCTCTGACTTTTTTGTACTGGGCGACGCGCAAACGCTGCGTCGCTCACCTTCAGCCGGCCCGGTTTATTTCGAAGCCTACGCCTCGATTTTTCTGGTCAGCGCGCGCACGGGACGGCTAATAAACTGGGAACGTCCAAATTTTCGCGCCGCGACTGCTGCGGCTGCCGAACATTCTCTGTTAAGCGAACTGGCCGGCGCACCGCTGCGATTCCGCATTCGCGTTGCGGCTCTCCGGGCCGAGGTGGATGAACGGGCGGAACGCGCAATCACAGTTGACGGCGAAATCCCAGTCATCGAAGAAGCGCCAGACGATGACAAGCTAGCGGCAGCCGAAGGGCTAAGGCTGCCGAAGCCGTATCGCCGCTTCGTTCCCGCTTATCCAGAAACCGCGGCCGCTGCCGAAGCTGAAGCTGTCGTCGACGTGCTGGTGGACCTGGATAGCAGGGGCGAAGTTCAGCGCGCCGAAGTCGTGCGTTGGGGCGGTTTTGGGTTGGACCAGGCAACGCTCGACACGATTCACAAGCTGCACTTTTTTCCGGCGCTGCGCGCAGGCGTTGCCGTTCCGATTCGCGTTCTCCTGCGCTATAACTTTCGCAAGCCGCCACCGTAGTTCTCATTGCAAATCAACTCCCTCAAACCCCTCAGCCCGCTGCAATCGCTCATGCTATGATGCCCGCGCGCCGCGGCTTCCGCGGGTAAACCAAACATGCTTTATCTATCTCAAGTGCTGGGTCGCCCCATACGCGATCTGGAAGGCGAACGTGTCGCGACCATTAAGGACGTGATTGTGCGTCTGGGCGAAGAAGATCATCCGCCGATGCTCGGGCTGGTCGCTCGCTATCGCCGGCGCGATTTTTTTGTACCGCGCTGGCGCATCACGAACTTTGACGAGCATGGCGTTGGTTTGAATTCAGACATTCTCGATCTGCGGCCCTTCGTCCGCCGCGACAATGAAGTTTTGCTCGCGCGTGACGTGCTCGATAAACAGCTGATCGACGTAGACGGCAAACGCGTCGTGCGCGTTAATGACGTGCAAATTATTGAAGCCGCCGGCGATTGGAGAGTGACGGGCGCGGACGTGAGTTTGCAGGGATTGTGGCGGCGGCTGGCGCCGGCGAATTTTTTGGGAACCAGAAAAACAGTTGAAGTCATCGACTGGTCCGACGTTGGTTATCTCGCCACCGACGCGGCGACGGTCCAGCTAAAGTCCGCAAGAGGCAAACTTGCGCGCCTGCATCCGGTCGAAATCGCGCGTCTCGCGGAAGCGCTTTCCTATCACCACGGTTCCGAAGTTGTCGAATCGTTGGATGATGAAACCGCGGCGGAAACTCTTGAAGAGATGCCGTCGGAACGTCAAGCGCGCATTCTCGGCGACATGGATGAAGAACGCGCTGCCGACATTCTTGAGTGGATGTCGCCCGACGAAGCGGCCGACGTGCTTGGCGATCTGCCTGAAGAGAAGGCAGAAGAACTACTCGGCTTGATGGAAAGCGAAGAGCAAGCCGAAGTCGCTGAGCTGCTGCCGTATGCGGACGACACTGCGGGCGGCTTGATGACCACGGAATTCGTGACGCTGCCGCGCGAGTTGACCGTCGGTGAAGCGCTGGCGCGTTTGCGCGAGATGGCGGAAACGCCAAACATGATCTATTACCTTTATGTCGTGGCGACAGAAGGGTCGTGGCAACTCGCGGGTGTGATTGCCTTGCGCAGTTTGATACTTGCCGATCCTTCGGTACCGCTTTCCCAGATGATGCGCACGGAATTTCAAAAAGCGCACGCGGATGAAGCGGCTGAAGACGTGGCGCACCGCATAGCCGAGTACAATTTGCTGGCGCTGCCGGTGGTTGATGAAGGCGGCGACATCCTCGGAATCATAACGGTTGATGACGCCATGGAAATTCTTTTGCCGAAGGACTGGCGCCAGCGATTGCCGAGACTGCTGGGATAGAATTAATTGGCCGCGGAGGTACGCGGATCACGCGAATCTGAAAAGTTCTTTCTTGAGCTTGAAGTTGTTTCTTGATCTGATCCGCGTTGATCCGCGCAAATCTGCGGCTAAGAGCGTATGACCGACGGAGAACCTCCAAGTGCCAGAATCACGAGCAGCGGTCAGGGCCGCAGGAAGACGCTTGTTGCGTCGTGGCGCTCGTGGCGTGGGCCATACCGTCGCGCGCCGCAGCAGAATACTTGCGTTCCTGGCCTTGCTTGGACCAGGCATGATTGCTGCCAGCGCGGGCAATGACGCGGGCGGCATCGCAACCTTTGCTTCCGTGGGAGCCGAACACGGCTACCAACTTCTTTGGATCCTCATTCCCATAACAATCAGCCTCGGCATTGTTCAGGAAATGTGCGCGCGCATGGGCGCAGTCACTGGCAAAGGACTTGCCGACCTGGTGCGCGAACGGTTCGGGGTGCGCTGGACCGCGTTCATCATGCTGGCGTTGCTGATCGCTAACGGCGGCGTGACCGTTTCCGAGTTCGTTGGCATTGCCGCTGCAACGGAGCTGTTCGGCGTGCCGCGTTTCATCTCAGTTCCCTTGTCGGCGTTCAGCATTTGGTGGCTGGTTGTGAAAGGTTCTTATCAACGAGTGGAGCGCGCGTTCCTGCTGATGTCGCTCGTCTTTCTCGGCTACATCGTTTCCGCATTTATGGCCCATCCTGATTGGAGCGCGGTCGCAGTCGGTTTCGTGAAACCCACCTTCAGTTTGGGCTCAGCATATCTATTCACCTGTGTTGCCGTAATCGGAACCACCATCTCACCGTACATGCAGGTCTACGTGCAATCGTCGGTGGTTGAAAAAGGTGTTACTCCCGAGGAGTACCGGAAAACAAAAGCGGATGTCTGGGTAGGGACTGTTTTTGCGATGCTGGTCGTCTTTTTTATTGTGGTGTCCACCGGCGCGACGCTGCACAAGTTTGGCATTCGCATCGAAACCGCTGCCGATGCCGCGCGCGCTTTGAGACCGCTGGCCGGACCTTATGCGGAAAAACTATTCGCAGTAGGTTTGTTTGGCGCTTCGATGCTGGCCGCGGGCGTGCTGCCGCTTGCGACGGCTTATTCGATCAGCGAAGCGCTCGGTTATGAAAAAGGAGTGTCACGCAGCTTTCGCGAGGCGCCGATCTTCATTGGTGTATTCACCTTTCTAGTTGCGGTCGGCGCCGCGATCGCCGTCATTCCCAACCTGCCGTTGATTCGCGTGTTACTGGTCACTCAGGTTATCAACGGACTGCTCTTGCCTATCATTCTGTTCGCGGTCCTGCGACTGGTTAACGATCGTGAAATCATGGGCGCCTATGTCAACGGGCGGCTGTACAACCTCGGCGCCTGGTTGACGGTAATCATCGTCACGGCGCTCTCGCTCTTGTTAATTCTGGCTACGGTCTTTCCTGGCGTTTTCGCAGTCTAGCCAACCATCCTGGCTTTGTGCCGCGGCGCAAATCTCTCTCGCCAAGCCACGCGATCAGTGATAAAAGAATAGGCCACAAAACCCTGTTGCACTTGCCGAGAATCGTAAGCGACAACTTGAAGCGTACTCAATCCAAAAATAAAGCTGTTCTGTTCCTCGTGGCCACAGCCTTTGTCGTGCTGGCGCTCTATCTCGTCTTCAGATTCCAGAAACCGGTGGGGGATTTGCTGACTTCGCGAATGGCGGGGATTCAGCCCGGGACAATCATCGGAGTTCTGAAACTGGGCTTGTTTGCGACGCTTGCCTACCTCGTCGTGCGCGCGCTTAACGTCGCTATCTTTGGATTGGTTCGTTTGCGTCGCGGTTTCGACGCCCCTACGCTCGTTCGCAACATCTTTTCGATCATCGCGTTCACTGCGCTGTTCTTCCTTATCTTCACCCGGATTTTCCCTGACGTTAACCTCGGCGCGCTGTTTACTACCTCGGCAATTTTCGGTGTAATCCTTGGACTTGCTTTGCAGGACACGCTCGGGAATTTCTTTTCTGGTATTTCGCTGCAAGCCGATAGGCCGTTCCAGGTTGGCGATGTGATTACCGTTGGCGCCCACCAACATACCGGAGTGGTTGAGGAGATAACCTGGCGAGCCGTCAAAATAAGAACCTTCCAGAATCATGTCGTGCTCATCAGTAACAGCACAGCTGCGAAAGAGCCAATCGAAGTGAGCCCGCGCGACAATCTGAACGCGCGCTTGGTTTTCTTTAACACCTTGTATACTGACTCGCCGGCGAAGACGATTCATGTGGTGAGGGAAGCAGTGCGCGAAGCAGATAACGTCTCGCAGAAAATCACGCCGATCGTGCGCATCCGCAACATGGGCGAGAGCGGGGTTGATTACGAAGTCAAGTATTGGCTTGATGACTATGCCAAATACAACGACACCGACGCTCTCGTGCGGCAGCGAATTTGGTATGCCTTCCGACGCAACGATTTGAGCTTTGCCTACCCAACGCGCACGTTGTTGGTCGAAAGAAGGCCAAAGATCTCGGGCGGCGACGCAGCGCCCATTGTCGAGCGGCTGGCTGCCGTCGACATCTTTGCTCCACTCTCGACTGAAGAAACCACAATGCTGGCACAGGCAGCGTCCAGTCATGTATTCGCGCCCGGCGAAACAGTTATCCGCGCCGGCGACCCGGGTTCATCAATGTTCGTGGTCCACAACGGCCGCGTCGCAGTCCAGCTAAATGAAAGTGGCCGGCCCCGAACCGTAGCCACACTCAGCGAAGGTGCTTTCTTCGGTGAGATGGCTCTGTTTACCGGCGAACCGCGAACAGCCAATATCGTCGCGCTGGAAGAAACGGAAGTTTTGGAGATTGGTCATCAGGCGATGAAACTAGTTTTCGCTGCCAACCCGGACCTCGTCGAGTCGCTTAGCCACATCATCGCTGAACGCCTCCAGGCTCTCGCCGCCAGCGAGGATCTTGGAGCCACCGACAGGGATGAATCCGCCGGGCTTCTGTCCGTCATCAAACGTTTCTTCGGCCTCTCCTAGCGCCTAATCGAGCGCTGTTTCTTCGTTCCACCTCTTCCGCCCCCTGCCAGTTTTTATACGGTTTTGCTAGCCTTTCCGACCTGTTTCCCCAACTTGACAGAACCAGACTCAATCTTTATTATTGTCCTGCGCTCACTGGGCGTAACCCAAAAAATATCAGGCCCCGAGCGCGAAGAGAAATAAGGAGGACATTTTGTAATGACCATAGTTCGTTATGACCCCTTCCGCGATCTTCGCACCCTCCAGGAAGAAGTGAATCGCTTGTTTTCGACGAACCTGACTCGAGGCTTTGGCGAAGAAGGCATTGGCCGCGGCGCCTGGAATCCCAGCGTCGATATCTATGAGAACAAGGACCACATCGTTCTCGAGGCCGAATTGCCCGGAATGAAACGTGAAGACTTTGAATTGTCAGTGGAAAACAATGTGATTACCCTGCGCGGTGAACGACAGTTCGAAAAGAAAGAGGATTCGGACAATTATCACCGTGTCGAACGATCGTACGGTTCGTTCACGCGTTCCTTCACACTGCCGCAAACGGTTTCGGCTGAGGGAGCAACTGCTGAATACAAAAACGGCGTGTTGCGCGTGACCTTACCTAAACGCGAAGAGACAAAAGCACGCCGCATTGAAATTAGCGGCGAAGGCGCCGGCAGTACGGCGAAGACGATCGAGGCAAAAACTGAGAACGTGAATAACGCGACGAAGTCCAGTCAGGCCGCCGGCGGCCGCTAAACCTCTCGCGCGGTACCAAACACAAGCGGGGTCGTCGGGCGCTCAATCGCCTGATGTCCCCGCTTAAAGATAAAAACAGACATGAGATTAGATAAATTTACGCTGCGAGCGCAGGAAGCAATTCAGGCAGCAATAGAACTCGCAGAAAAAAACCAGCATCAGCAGGTTGAACCAGAACACTTGCTGGCGGCCATGCTCGAGCAACCAGAAGGGATTGTGCGTCCCGTTCTGGGTAAGCTCGCGGTCAACGTGCCCGTTGTCCTTAATGATGTGCAGGCAGCCATCGGTCGTTTTCCAAAAGTTGAAGGCGGTCAGCAGTATTTCAGTTCACGTCTCAGCCAGATTTTTACGGCCACTCAAAAGCTGGCCGACAAGATGGGCGACGAGTTTAACTCGACCGAGCATCTGCTGTTGGCCATCACGGATGAAAAAGATGGCGAGGCCGGAAAAATTCTCCGCCAGCATGGCGTGAAGCGCGACGATCTGCTGAAGGTAATCGAGCAGATGCGCGGTGGCTCGAAGATTACCGACCCGAACGCGGAACAGAATTACCAGGCACTTTCAAAATATGCACGCGACCTTACCGAACTCGCTCGCAAGAACAAACTCGATCCGGTGATCGGCCGTGACGACGAGATACGAAGAACAATCCAGGTCCTGTCGCGCCGCACGAAGAACAACCCAGTTTTGATTGGCGAGCCGGGCGTTGGAAAAACCGCGATCGTAGAAGGATTAGCGCAACGGATTGTTTCAGGCGACGTGCCTGAGACGCTGCGCAACAAGCGACTGGTTGGGCTTGATTTGGGTTCCATGCTGGCCGGAGCGAAATATCGCGGCGAGTTTGAAGACCGCTTAAAAGCAGTTCTAAAAGAGATTGAGAACGCACAAGGGCAGATTATTCTTTTCATCGACGAGCTTCATACGTTAGTCGGGGCGGGCGCTGCCGAAGGCGCGATCGACGCTTCGAACATGTTAAAACCGGCGCTGGCGCGCGGTGAGCTGCGCTGTGTCGGCGCCACCACGCTAAACGAATACAAAAAATACATCGAGAAAGATGCGGCACTCGAACGCCGCTTCCAACAGATCTATGTTGGCGAGCCGAGCGTCGAAGATACGATCGCCATCCTGCGTGGCTTGAAAGAGCGCTACGAAGTGCATCACGGCGTACGCATCAAGGATTCGGCAATCGTTGCCGCGGCCACGCTTTCCAATCGTTACATCACGGATCGCTTTCTACCGGACAAAGCTATTGATCTAATAGATGAGGCGGCTGCTCGGCTAAGGATCGAGATCGATTCGTTGCCGCAGGAGATCGATGAACTAGAACGCGAAATTCTGCAATTGGAAATTGAGCGCCAGGCATTGCAGCGCGAGGAAGATGAGAAGTCGCGAGCGCGTCTCAAGGAAATTGAGCAGCGCATCGCTGACCTGCGCGAGAAATCGTCGGGCATGAAGGCCAAGTGGCAATCGGA
>JBDTTW010000139.1:0-3129 GCA_039930405.1 bacterium | reverse complement strand
TCCCGACTTTTTCTTCTATCTTTTGCAGACCTTCCTGCACCTGTTCCCACATCTGTGCGGGAAAATTTTTGTCGTTTTCAAAAAAGGCATTGCAGGCTTCGGTGGTGACAATCAATCCCGGCGGCACCGGCAAGCCGGCGTGCGTCATCTCGCACAGGCCCGCGCCTTTGCCACCCAGCAGCGACTTGTCATCGCCGCTGCCTTCCTCGAAAAGGTAGACCCACTTGTTAGTTGTGTTATCCGTTAGATCGGAAGTTTCTTCTATCGCTGTACTCATGGCGCCGGGGAACCTCGTTGTTTCAACCGCGGAGATGCGTGACCGAATTATCGCACCGTTAGGCGTCTGGCTGGAAGTCCGCGTGTCTGTGGGTGCTGCTCCGTTAGAGTGTTGCCCAAAAACGACGTTCGCTGGCACTGACCCCATTGCCTCATTTCAGCATTCCGCTCGTTGCTCACTTCACGGCGCCCATCAATTTCTTGATTCTCGGTGTCAGCAGCGCCAGTAATCCCGCTGAGATCAGCAGGCCCACCGCGATGCTGCCGTAAAGCTTAACCAGCGTCCCTGACTGTGGCACATAAAATCCCGAAAAGTAACCGGCGAGTTTGCTGCCGAACGATGAGGCCAGAAACCACACGCCCATCATGATTCCGACCAACTTCACGGGAGCTAGCTTCGTAACCGTGCTGAGGCCGACTGGACTCAAGCACATCTCGCCTACCACTTCGAGAAAGTAAAGACTAACAAGCCACAACGGACTGATGCGGCCATTGACTGTCATCAAGGCCGCCGGAACCAGCAGGCAATAAGCGAGTCCAATGAAAAGCAGGCCAAGGGTAAACTTCACCGGGCTCGATGGTTGTCGCTTTCCCAGTCGCACCCAGAGCAGGGAAAAGATGGGAGCGAGGATGATTACAAAGAGCGGCGTACACGATTGCAACCAACTCGAGGGGAACTTCATGCCGAAGACTTCCGTGCGCACTAAATCTTTCGCAAAGAGATTCAGGCTTGCGCCCTTCTGCTCATAAGCCGCCCAAAAAAGAATCGTGAACAGGAAGAAAACAAAGATTGCCCCGACTCGTTTCCATTCCCCGGGCGACAACTGCGTGGTTGCGGTCGAGCGTCGCACCACAGAGATCGCGCAAGCGATCACCAGACCAGCGATGACGACACTCAGGATGGTTCCACCGCCATACGCGAAGTACCAAATCCAGCCGAGGATATATGCCAGCAGCCAGGAGAGCCCGGCGCCCACTTGCCCCTTATACACATGGCCCATGCCCGGAAGAATGAGGCTCAGTACTACAGCGATGATTGGGTTGCGTGGCTTCGAGTCAGCAACCGCTGAGGCAGCAGCCGCAGACACCGACTCGTCTGCCCGTTCCTCAGCGCTGGCATCGTCGCTCGTCGGGGGCGCATCCGGAAATCGTTTCGCGTTTAGCAAAAAGATTACCAGCCCGAGGCACATGCCAACTCCCGCAGCGCCGAACCCCCAGTGCCAACTGGTAGAAACATCAAACCCCATGCGAGCAACGAAGGCTTTGAAGCTTTCGCCCTGGGCCAGATAGCCGCAGACCAGCGGCGCGAAAAAAGCGCCGACATTAATCCCCATGTAAAAAATCGAGAAGCCACTGTCGCGCCGGGGATCGTCTTTGCTGTAAAGCTTTCCGAGCATCGCGCTGATGTTTGGTTTGAGCAATCCAGTGCCGAGGGCAATCAGGACCATGCCCAGGTAAAAGAACGCCAGCGAATGAAAGACCATTGCGAAGTGGCCGCAGGCGATCACGAGTCCCCCGAGCAGGACGGCGAGCCTTGCGCCCAGCCAGTGGTCGGCGACCATGCCGCCGGGCAGGGCGGTGAGGTAGACCGCCATTGTGTAGGTCCCGTAAATCGAAGTCGCGTGCTTAGTATCAAAGCCCAAGCCCCCTTGCGCGACGGGCGCAACCATGTAGAGCACGAGAATGGCCCGCATGCCGTAATAACTAAAACGTTCCCAAAGCTCGGTAAAGAAAAGCGTAGGCAGCCCGCGCGGATGTCCGGCAAAACCGGATTCGTCGCGAGTCATTGGCGTCGCAGCTTTTGTAGTGGCCATGGTGACGTTCCCCTAAACAGGAATAGGTTTTCTCGAGCTTGAAAGTCTATGTGATCGCTTTAGCAATTAAGAAGGCCGCGCCGGCCGCGACGCTGCCAATTAACGCCGTTTGCAACGCGCTTCTCAGCGGCCGCATTCCGGTGAAGCGGCCTTTGATAAAACCAAAAATCAGCAACGCCAACAGTGTGACGGCAATAGAAAACAACAACGCCGTGGGAGCGCTGCTCGAGACGATGTAAGGTGCAAGTGGCACGAACCCGCCGACGGCGTAAGCGCCACCAATCGTTAATGCGCTGGTGAACGCGCGTTTCGGATCGGGCTTTTCCAGACCGAGTTCAAAGCGCATCATAAAATCGATCCACTTTTGCGGTTGCTTGCGCAGGGCTTCGACCAGCGGTCGAGTTTGTTCCCGGGTTAGGCCGTACTCTTCAAACACCTCCGCGACTTCCTTCATTTCTTCGTGCGGAATCTCCGCGACTTCGCGCTTCTCGCGTTCACGTTCCTTGGCGTAGTGCTCTGCATCGCTTTTCGCTGCCAGGTAGCCGCCCAGTCCCATCGCGATTGATCCCGCGGCGATCTCGGCAAGACCGGCGGTAACGATGATGCTGGTTGGGTTCGAAGTTCCCGCGAGGCCGCCCGTCAGTCCCGCGGCCAGCGCGAACGGCACCGTCAATCCGTCTGACATGCCTATCACGATGTCGCGCACAACTTCACTGGCGGTGAAGTGACGTTCGGTATGGGGAGTTTGCGGCATTAACTATCTCCAACGCTCAAGGGATTAGGGAAACTGAGAGACTGTAATTCGTTTCTGAAAGTACCGCAAAACTTTTTCGGCTAAAAACAGAGTCCCGTAGGAGCTTCAGGTTTGTCGCAATTTTTAAGCTTCGAAAAACTTGTACTAAAGGTCCTTAGCTTCGGCTTTGCCGCCTGATGTGCGGCGGTGGCTATGCCCCGCCGTAGAGACCCCTCTTAAACGCTCTGGGCTGGGCCCTGGTTTGTGACGCTTGCCCAGTAAATCCGAAGGCCTGCGCCCGGACCT
>JBDTTW010000138.1:0-25353 GCA_039930405.1 bacterium | reverse complement strand
GTTTTATATGGACGCCGCTGGCGTACGCAGCGGCGATAAGAATGGCAAGCCATTGACGCCTTGAAAAAGAACTCGCCAGGCGCATAACCGTCGTGTGAAAGCTGTTGCTGACCTTAGTTTTCGTTAAAGCGCCTGCCTTAGAGGCGCTTTTTGAAGTTTCTATTGCTTCCCGCGTGCCGGGTGCCTAGAATGGATCTGCGATTTTCCCCGACGCTCGCTCCCTGATTTGCCCCTCCTCTAACAGCGGCTCTGATATTTCCGCAGAACTGAGATGTTCGCTGAGGTGTTTTCACAAACCACCTTACCGTTCGGGAATTGTTTGTTGTCTCCTGACCAGCAGATAGAAGGACGCAAAAAGAAATGCCGGAACTAGCACGATCTCTGGTTTCACACTTGCGACGATTTGTCGGCGACCGCCGTCGCACCAAGCGTCAACGGGCGCGGCTGGCTTTCACGCTTTCACTGGCCGCTGCGGCAATCAAAGTGAATGGAGCTCGGCAGAGTGCCGCATTGAAGGGACACACGTTGGACGTCAGCGTCGATGGGATCGCGCTGATTGTTCCCAGTATCCTGCTCGGTGAACATCATCTGATCGGAGAGAATCGCAAGCTGAACGTGAAGCTTGAGTTGCCCGAAGGAATGGTCGAGATGAAAGTGGCGCCGATCCGTTACGAGAGTCTCGAAGAACACGAAACGGAAACAGGTTACCTAATCGGTGCCAGGATCGTTGAGATGAGTGAAACGGATCGCGCGCGGTTCACACAGTACGTGACTGGATTAACATAACTTCACACTTCTATCGTAGTCGTACGATCTTCCTGACAACTCGCTTGGTCCATCCTGTTCAGCATCAAACAAACTCAAGCCGCCCGAAAGCTTCCGGAACATGGAAGTTGGGTTGTGGCGTGCGGGTTGGTTGCCAGGCGAGATACCGCTCGTCACCTGGGCCGACGCAACAAAAAAGATTGGCACGCCAGACATCGCCGACCTCTGGCCGCGGAAGTGATTCACTCCACGGCACGCGCATGCCGATCAAAACTTCTTCACCGGCGACACGTGCTGCCGCTGTCATGCCTGAATGAAATTCCCAATCGGTGTGGCGCACGCCATCAATCAACTCGATTGCCAGGTCAAGCCATTCGCCGGTTGGCGCAACTTCAAATTCCAGATAATGATTCGGCAGGTTTCCATAGGGCGCGACAAAAAACTCGCAAACGTCTCTTTCCCAAAGACCGATCGTTTTTTGTTTGAGTTGAGGAACGGAACTGGTAATCAGCGGTTCGGTTTTTCTACATTCGAAGCGCACAGTTATCGCATCAGCGGACCATATGATGCGCGCTTCGGCGTAACGCGAAGCCGGAGCATCTACGCCTGACCAATATCGATGAATGAACGCTGGTTTCGCGGCAGACCACGCCGGATGGTCGAAATCGCCGGCAGAAACGTCGGTTTCTGTGAATGGCGCAACGATCGTTGAGCGGTTCTGCATTACAAGAGACTCCGCACCCAACCACCATCCACCTGCAGCGTGACGCCGGTAATGTAGGACGCTCGTTCCGAAGCGAGGAACGCCACCGCCGCGCCAATCTCTTCCGGACTAGCCAGCCGGCGCATCGGAACCTGGGCCGCCCATAACCCAATCATCTCTTCTTTTGGTTTGCCTGATGCGGTGGCGCGCGCTGTTGCCAATTCCTCCTGCCGTTCAGTTAACGTGTAACCCGGAGCGACGTTGTTTACGGTGACATTGTCCGCAGCAGCTTCGGTCGAAACCGTTTTGGCCCAGCCAGTCAAACCAGCACGCACCGTATTCGACAACAATAAACCTTCGATGGGCTGTTTCACTGAAACAGAAGTTATGTTTACGATGCGCCCCCACTTTTGCGATCGCATGCCGGGCAGGACCAGCTTTGCCAGACGAATTGCTGACAGCGCGTTCAACTCAAATGCTTTGCGAAACATATCGAGGTCCGTGTCGGCAAAAGTCGTGGATGGTGGACCACCGGCGTTATTTACCAAAATATCGACGCGACCGGCGCGTTCGAGGGCGATATTAACGAAGCGTTCCACCGATTCGTTGTCGGTGACATCAGCTCCAAGGCCGGCAACCGCGGCGCCAGTTTCGTCATGAAGTTTTTGCGCGGCCTCGCTCGCGCGTTTTTCGTTACGCGAACACAGGAAAACACGCGCGCCCTCTTTTGCCAGTTCCCGCGCCGCTGCGAACCCGATCCCTTTGCTGGCGGCGGCAACCAGTGCCACGCGATCTTTTATTCCTAAGTCCATGATTCCTCTTTTCGATTTGGTTAACTCTTCAGACTGTCCAAACAAGTATCAAGCAGTTTTTCCGGGTCATCATCCTGAAAGACGCGCGCCTCGGTATCCTTCGAGAATTTCTGCAACAGATAGGCTGCCGCATCCGCCACGCCTCCCGTGCCCCTTAGACAGCCGATGATTTTGCCTTCATCGTGCGCAATCGTGAATTCGTTGAGCGAACCCATGGCTCCGGCAACAAACAAAACAATATCGCACGATCTTACCAGCACAACATTGCGACCCTTTAAGCCAAACCCGGTGTAGATAATCAGATCGCAGGCGTCGAGCGGTAGTTTGAACTTTTCAACGTGCGCTTTACTGTTCTCGGCAGGCGAGACGCCTACATGAAGCACTCCCGCATCACGTGCCGCTCTGCCTACGACGTAAACGATGCCGGTTGTGGCGCCGGTCAAAAGCAACAGTTGCCGCGACGCAATAGCCCGCGCCAACGCTTGCGCTTTTTGTACCAGCGCGCCTTTTGTATCCGGCGAGGATTCGCCGGCCGAGCCCATCACTCCGACTTTTATCTTCATCGCTTTTCGTGCCGCCGCGGCTCACGCAGACTTTCTCTCAACTTATTCATGAATGGAGGATCGTTTCTAGTGTTCCTGTTGGTCTAAGCTTTCAGTTGAGACCAGGTCCGATACTAAAGCAGGCTCCCTCACGCTTACGCTGCCAGCCGCTTCCATTGGCTCGCGTTTGTCCTGGTCCCACCAGCGCTGCGTCGCGAACCACGCCAATCCGGGCAACAGAAAGAATGCGCCAATGCCGATTGATACGACCCGAGGCGATAGACCAACCGGATCAAGCAACGTGCCGGTGGTGTAGTTTGAAACCGCCATGGTCAGCGTCAACAAAGCCAGTTCGGCGGCAAACACTCGGCCACGAAAATTGTCCTCGACTCCCCGTTGCAGCAATACCGTTGAGAAGACCCACAAGATGCTTCCGCCCGTGTGGGCGATGCCCAGGACAATCAACGCAACTACAAAACTCGTGGACACGCCAAAAGCAATGTAAAAGACGCCGCCGATCAAAAACGCGATGCCGATAGAAAACTGCATGCGCTGCTTGCCTTCGCCGGCGATGCGTCGCGCCACAATTGGCCCAACCGCAGTGCCAATGCCGCGCGCCGCAAACAAAACACCGATGCCGGTGGCGGCACTGTGGCCGACTGGGAAAATCTTTTCGCCAAAAACAGCAAGCAAGGTCAGAATGCCGCCACCCATACCCCAGGCCGGTTTTACCAAAAGGAGCGCCAATACTCGCGGCCTTTTTTTAACGTAGCGGACGCCTTCGATAGTTTCTGTAATACCGAGCGCGCGTTTCATTGTAAGTTTTTGTTTCTCACGCGGCGGCCGTTTGGGAATGCGCACACTCGCAATCAAAGCCGCGGATAGAAGAAATGACATTCCGTCCAGGACGAATGAGACGTCAGTCCCGAATAAACCGGTCACCACGCCGCCGATTGCGGCACCCAACGTCAGCATGGCCGACCAGGTGACGGAAGAAATCGCGTTGGCGGCAACTAACTCGCGATCGGAAACAATTGAGGGGATGACTGCGGTCTTTGCCGGCTCGAAAAAAGTAGAAAAAGCGAGTTGCAACACCGTCAGAAAATAGATGATCCATAACTGATCGGCGCGCCGGACGAACAGGAAACCAAGAACGACCACAGCCCGCAGCAGATCAGACACAATCATGATGGTGCGGCGGTTAAAGCGATCAGCAACCACACCCGACAGCGAGCCAAAAACGAAGCTCGGCACAAAGCGGGCTACCATGAGCAAACCAATGTGCCGGCCGGAACCGGTCAGATTGAGGATGATTGTGTAAAGAGCGATCGTGTCAAACCAGTCTCCCATCTGGCTGACAACCTGCCCCAGCCAGAGCTGGCGAAAGTTTCGATTGCCGCGCAACAGCTCGACGTAACCGGCAGGCTTAGTCGTCGTTATACTCTTGCTGGCGGCTTTCGCCAAATGTGCCCTCCCGCGATCAAAAGAAGCGCGCTGAAACGGTTACTATCAACCACTTCACTTCACGCTATTCGCTCAGATTGGTGTAACTCACGAAGGTTGCCCTGTCGTTTCGACGTTGTCAACCAATCGGTGATGCAGTCTGACCGAAGCTATCACTCTGACCCGTCACTTTGAACCCGGGCAGCGAACGTTAAATTTTCTTCTGCAATTCATTTGGAAAAAGCCTCGATAAGTCGACCATCGCCAGCAAGATCACACGTCGCTGCTTGCGGCACAACAATTGAGAAAGGGAATCGCGCGGCTGAGAAGCTCAGGGCTTCACGGGCTCTCCGCACGGAGTCCGGAGCCGCCAAATTTTCAGACAGCGCGTGCTTAGAAATTGCCGCGCTACTTTGACAAGCTCTCACCCAGCATGGCGAGCCCGCAGGCTTGCCGGCTTGCCCCGGTCAAGGGCCAAAGCAAGTTGAGTTGCTCCCAGCTTGCTTTGGCCTATCAAACCCAAGTGAGAGGCCTTACAGACGATGAGATACGACAGCAGGTTCTTGCTTTTGAAAAGAAGAGGGAAACTACAGGAGCGCGGATGAATCAGCTCGAACAGACTGAGCAAAATTTCTTTGTAAAGCGTTACCCACTCCTTATTATCGCCGGTGGCGCTTTCATTGCGGCCTGGGCCATTACTCAAATGCTCTCGCTTGTGTTCCTGGCTATCACGTTGTTTGCCGGGGCACAGGTGATTTATCTCATCTGGACTCGCCTTACTGCCAAGACGCGTGAAACCGAAGAGTTGAGCCGCATGCATTTCGCGACCGCGGAAGCGCTAGCCACAGCCATCGACGCGAAAGATCAGACCACGCATTGTCATGTGCGTCGCGTACAGGTTTATGCCGCAGGTCTGGGAAAAGTTCTGGGACTGGGCTCGCCCGAGATCGCGGCGCTAAAAGCCGGCGCGTTGCTTCATGATGTCGGCAAACTTGCCGTGCCCGCTCACATCATCAATAAACCCGGACGCCTAACGCCGGCTGAGTTTGAGAAGATGAAAATCCACACAACCGTGGGCGCGCAGATTCTCAGTCGTATTGACTTTCCTTATCCGGTAACTCCAATCGTGCGTCACCATCATGAACAGTGGGATGGGCACGGCTATCCTGACGGTTTGAAAGGCGAGCAGATTCCCATCACCGCTCGCATAATCTCCGTGGTCGATTGTTTTGATTCAGTCAGAGAAGATCGTCCCTTCAGGCGCGGCGTGACCCGCGACGAAGCCCTCGCTTTTCTGCTGCGCGGTTCGGGCAGTCATTTCGATCCTAACGTCGTTGAATTATTCATTAAACATTTGCCTCGGTTTGAATCGCAAATTGCAGCACTTGGATTGCCTCAGCAATTGCCGCCGACTGACACTCATGAACCAATCGAGCTAAACAAAGTTGATATGACGCAAACCCGCGAACGCGGATGTTACATGGCTTACGACCAGATAAAGAGTGCGCACCAGGAGGTCTACGCGCTCTATGAAATTGCGCGGACGTTCGGTTCTTCGCTGGATGTAAAGAACACGGTGGAAATACTGGTCGACAAGGTGGGCCACGTCGTTCCCTTTGATACCTGCGTTGTATATCTTTATGACGAACTAAAAGGCTATGCGACCACTGCGCACGTTGCCGGTCGGAATGCCAAATGTCTCGCCGCGAGATGCGTCAAACCAGGCGAAGGCGTCACGGGTTTTGCCCTGGCTAATCGCAGCCCAATTAATCAACTTCATCCGAGTCTTGATTTCCCCGGTTTGGAAATCGAGCGCGAATACCGCTCGATGGCTTCGTTGCCACTCTTTAAGGAAGAAATTCTGCTGGGTGCCGTTTCTGTCTATTCAGCGGAACTCGATGCCTATACTGACGATCACATGAGGCTGTTGGAAACAGTGACGCGCCTTGCGTCTGACGCGCTATCAAACGCAATGCATCATGCTGTCGCTGAATCTAACGCGCTGACCGATCCGCTCACCGGCTTGCCAAACGCTCGCTACATTGCGCTGCGTTTTGACGAAGAAGCTTCGCGAGCGCGTCGTACAGATCGTCCTTTCCAGGTGGTGATGCTCGACCTCGATGACTTTAAGATCGTCAACGATACGTTTGGGCATAAAGTTGGCGACAAGATGTTGCGCGAGATGGGACGAATCATTCAGGGCCAGTTGCGCGAATATGACTTTTTGGCTCGGTACGCTGGTGATGAGTTTGTCGCGATCGTTCAGGAGTTGGTTGGCAATCAGGTTGAGGATTTGCGCAATCGTATCGAAACGGCGGTTTCCGAATTCTCGTTGAAGATTCGCGGGAATGGCGAGGCCCGCGTCGGCATTAGCATCGGCACCGCGACGTTTGGCATTGAAGGAGAAACGCTAGACCAGTTGTTGGTTGCCGCCGACCAAGCCATGTACCGCGCCAAGTCGAGCCATAAACTCGAAAAAGTTAAGCGCGAGATTGCGGTACCTGACAATCTCGTCGAACTTGAGAGCGATAACCTGGCATCGGTTTCTGTAAATTAATTTTCACAACACTGTTCGGTTTGAGGGCGGGGCTGGTGCCCGCCCTTTTTCGTTGCTGACTTCTGGTTTTCCTCAACCCGTCGATAAGTCGCGTCCAGGGCGGACGCAGGCCTTGGCCAGGCAGAATGCTTAAGCAGTGCTTTTTCGACAATCTTGACATTAGTGTCCTGCTTCGCTTTCAATCCTTTTGAGAGTTCGGATCGAAGCGCTTCAGGCGACTGAATAGTTTCAACCGGCTCATGGCGACCAGGGCCACGCCTGACCAGCCATTCTTGTCCTGGATTGAAGCATGCCGGCTGCCATTAACCCCTTAAAAAATCCGACCGTCCTGATAATTGATGACGATGACGAGTCGCGCGAGCGTCTGCGCGGCGCTTTCGCTGAAGCGGGCTATCGTTCGCTCAGCGCGGACACCTCAGCGGCGGCGTTGCAGTTACTGCGCGACGATTATTGTGATCTTGCTGTGCTCAATTTTAGTCTTGAGAACGCCGGCGGGGCAGCGTTATGTAAACTCTTACGCGCGCAGCCGGCCACCGGCAAAATGCCTATCATCGCGTTGACCAGTCAAGACGACGTGGCACAGCGCGCTGAGGCATTGGCCGCAGGAGCAGACGAGTCGCTTTCACTTTCATCGACGACAGCCGAGGTCGTTTCGCGCGCGAACATGCACCTGCGGGCCACGCAACGCGAATGGGCACTAATCGGCAGCAATCGTGAATTGAGTTTTCTCGCGGACCTTGGGCGTGGTCTGCTGAAGGCGCTCGACCCGGAACAATTGGTTCGGCGAGTTGCCGGTGCGACCTATGAAGGCACCGGAGCGGTGTTGTGCGCGGCGTTTGTAAAACTCAATGACACGCGCGAGGCCGGTTGTGTTTTTGATCGGGAAGGCAGCGCTGAAGACGCATCCCTGTTGGAAGTCGATCGTCTGCGGACCTGGCTCGATCCGTCGCCAGTTTCGTCCTTACTAACGGACAAGAATGACTTCTTCATTCGCGACGAAAAGCATGAAGCGGAATATGCAGCGCCGCTGCGGTTCGGAGGTCGCGCCAAGGGTGCGCTCATCGTTGCCTTTGAAAAGCGCGAAGAATGTGATGAGACGGAGCGTCGTCTGATTGACGCCGCCGCGCAGCAAGCGGCGCTAGCCGCGCACATCTCTTCGCTATATCAGTCGGCGCGTGACGCTTCGACCAGTTTGGCGGCTGAAGTTGAGCGACGCACTGCCGAAGTCGAATCGCAGCGCCGCTTTATCGAAGCCATCATCGACAGCCTGCCGTTGTCACTCTACGCAATCAATCGCGACTACCGCGTCGTTGCCTGGAACCGTAATCGCGAATTAGGCGAGTTGGGTATTCCACGCGGCTTCGCTTTAGGAAAAAATATTTTCAATGTCTTGACCCGGCAACGACGTGAGTTGCTTCAGACCGAGTTCTCGCGCGTGTTTGAGACCGGACAAATCGAACGTATTGAACACGAGACTACGACCGCAAATGGCGAAGTTAAGCATTGGCTGATTAGCAAGATACCGATGTGGATCGACGCAAACGAAACAGTTTCACATGTCATTACAGTGGGCGAAGATATCAGCGCCCGCGTTGAAGCTAACCGTGCGGTGGCGCGGGCCGAAAAGATCGCAGCCATCGGTCGCCTGGCCGCGGGCGTGGTCCACGAAATTAATAATCCACTGGCGACGATTGCTGCCTGCGCCGAAGCGTTGGAGTCACGAGTAAACGACGGCGAGTTCAAAGCCTCGCCCGCTGTTGACGACCTGCGCGAATATCTGGGGTTGATTCGCAGCGAAGCCTTTCGCTGCAAAACGATCACGAACGGTTTGCTTGATTTCAGCCGCACGCGCCCGGCCGCTCATGCGCCTGTGAGTCTTGGCGACATCATTTCCTCAGCCATACGCCTGCTGGCCCATCAGCAGCGCGCCAATAACATCAATTTTCAGATCGAAACGGCGAGTGACTTGCCGCTGGTTTCCGGGGACGAGGGGCAATTGCAACAGGCGATCATTGCTCTGGGCACGAATGCGATCGACGCCATGCCGGTCGGTGGCCAGTTGCGAATTGTCAGTTCAAAGAATGGCGCGAACGTCTGTGTCGAAGTGAGAGATAACGGCGCCGGCATTCCTGCCGAGAACGTTGCAAAGATCTTCGAGCCATTTTTTACGACTAAAGAAGTGGGCAAAGGCACCGGTCTTGGACTAGCGGTTTGTTATGGTATCTTAACCGAGCACGGTGGCAGTCTCGACGTGCAATCCACACTCGGTGTTGGTACAACTTTCACAATTTCACTCCCGGCAATAATCCCCGACGGAGAGCAGGATTGAGCGAACAAAAATCAGCACGCATTCTGATTGCCGAAGACGAAGCGAATCTTCGCCTCGTTTTGCAAAAAGAATTGGAGCGGCTCGGTTATCGCGTGCAGGTCGCGCCCGATGGCGAAGCCGCGTTGCGTAAACTGGAAGAGAGCAATGTCGATGTTTTGCTTTGCGACATCAACATGCCGCGCATTGACGGCATGGAGGTCTTGCGGCGCGTGCATGAACGGCCCAATCCGCCCGAAGTAATCATGCTCACCGGCCAGGCCACAGTCGAGACTGCGGTTGAAGCCATGAAACTCGGGGCTTATGACTATCTCACCAAGCCCTATCGCATAACAGAGCTCGACATTCGTGTGAAGCAGGCGGCTGAGAAGCGCCGTTTGCGCGTCGACAATTTGCGCCTACGCGAACAATTGGCTCGGCAGTCGGGCTTGCCTGAGATCGTTTCGGTTTCTGAGGCAATGAAGGAGGCAGTGCGTTTGGTCGAACGGGTCGCGCCTTCCGATGCGTCGGTTTTGATAACTGGCGAGTCAGGCACAGGCAAGGAATTAATCGCGCATGCCATTCACCGCTTGTCGAACCGCGCGGATGGATCGTTCATCGACATCAACTGCGCTGCTTTTCAGGAGTCGTTGTTAGAGTCGGAACTGTTTGGTTATGAAGCCGGCGCGTTTTCCGGCGCGAAGGGTCGCAAGCTCGGACTTATCGAACTCGCCGATGGCGGTACACTGTTTTTGGATGAAGTCACTGAATTGCCCGCACAGCTTCAGGCGAAGTTACTGCGCGCGATTGAGACGCGCACCTTCTTCCGCGTCGGCGGCGTCCGTAAGGTTGAAGTTAACGTGCGCATCGTGGCCGCCACCAATCGCAATCTCGACTCGGTGGTTGCCGATGGGTCGTTTCGTTCGGATCTGCTTTATCGCATCAACGGTTTTCAAATCGATCTGACCCCACTGCGTGAACGCTCACAAGATATTGAACCACTCGCGCGTTATTTGTTGAATTATGTTGGCGGAGCAACCAAACCGGAACTTGATCCACAGGCGCTCGAAGCATTGCGGTCTTACAGTTGGCCCGGCAATGTGCGGCAGTTGAAGAATTGCCTGGAGCGTGCGGTCATACTGTCGAACAATGGTCGCATAACCGTGAACGAATTGCCGCCGGAAGTAGCGCGGCCGACGGCATTTATTCCCATGGTCCAACCGGCGCCGCAAACGGGCGCCACGCCGGACTACGCTGCCAACGCGGCGAACACTTCGCCCGCTTCGCTACGCGACGTTGAGCGCCAACAGATTCTTGCGGCGTTGGAACAAACCGGCTGGCATCGCGGCAAGACCGCCGAGATTCTTGGCATCTCATCTTCAACGCTCTACCGCCGTCTGCGCGACTATAACCTCGACCGCCGCACCCGTTAAGACCAAACTAACCAGGAACCTAAGGTCGTTCTCGAAAAGTTACGGTCTAATACTCTTCAGCTGTTTGCGATCGATTTTTCCGCGATCGTTTTTGGGAAGCGAATCAACGAATTCAATCCACCTCGGATATTTGTAAGGAGCGAGGTTAGATTTGACGAAGGCTTTTAGCTCTTCGGAGAGTTGACTTTGGACATTGGACGGTGGACTTTGGACGAATTCTTTTCTTAGCACGATAAAGGCCTTTGGTTTGACGAGACCATCGCCCGCTTCCGAGCCGATTACAGCGCACTCGAGAACGGCGTCGTGTTGCAGCAAGCAATTCTCAATCTCGGCGGGAGCCACAAAGATGCCCGAGACTTTCAACATGTCATCGGTGCGGCCGTGGTACCAGTAATATCCGTCGTCATCGACATGGAACTGATCTCCGGTGGTACACCAATCGCCCGCAAAAGTCTCTTTCGATTGCTCGTGCGCGTTCCAGTAACAAAGAGCCGCTGAGTCGCCCTTAATTTTCAGCGTGCCCATCTCGCCGGTTGAAACTTCCTTGTCCTCGGCATCGACGATGCTGGCTTCATAACCTGCAACAACCTTACCCAAGCTCCCCAGCTTCACATCGCCCGGTCGGTTTGTGATGTAGATGTGAAACATCTCTGCCGACCCAATGCCATCGTAAATTTCCACGCCTAACGTTTGTTGCCAGCGCTGGTAAAGCTCCGGCGGCAAAGCCTCGCCGGCTGAGTAACAGAAACGCAAACTCGAAAGATCATGTTGTGCCGCAGCATCGGCATTGAGCATTGAATTGATCATCGTGGGCACGGTCGTCAGAATTGTCGGGCGATAGCGGGCGATTACTTCAAAAAGCTTTTCCGGAGTTGAGCGTTCGGGAAATAAAACGGTGGCGCCGCCGACCGCAAAAGGGAAGAGCAAATTGGTGCCAGTCGCATAACCAAAAAACAGTTTGGGAATTGATACTGTCAGATCGTTTTCGTTAACTCCGATCGTGCGCTTTGCGAAAACTTCGGTATTGAAAGGGAGATCGTGTTGCAGGTGCACAGCGCCTTTTGGATGACCGGTCGAACCAGAAGTGAACAACCAGATAGCGATGTCGTCGCGATGCGTATCGGCGGGAATGCATTCGTCTGACTCACTGAGCACCGCGCCGTCGAAAGATTCCCAAAGCAACCCATCGTTAGTGAAGTCGATGTCGTCATGCTCGCGTCCGCCAACAACTAAAACAGCGCGCAGATGCTTCGCGCCCGCCGTAGCTTCGTTAAAAGTTTTCAGCAGTGATTCATGAATGACGGCTACGCGCGCGCGGGTGTAGTCGAGATAGTATTTATAATCCTCCGCGGGCAGCAGCGGGTTGACCATGGTGATTACCGCGCCGATGCGCGCCGCGCCAAACCACGTCCAGACAAACTCCGGACAATCAGGCAAAACAAGCAGCACGCGATCTTCCTGCTCGACACCCAACTCGCGTAAAGCATTCCCGACACGATTCGACATGCGTGCCGTATCGCCATAGCTGAAAGTCTGATCTTTGTAATAAAGACAGATCTTGTTTTCGCGACCCTCCTCCAGATTGTGATAGAGGAAGTAATCGGCCATGTTAAAGCGTTCAGGGAAATTGAGTGACATTGCGGTTCGGATACTGATGAGATCAGGCAGCGCGCACGACAAAGATACTTATGGCTTGGCCATCGAGGCGAGAATAAAACGACTCAGGCGCAGCTGGTCATCGTCGGTCATCGACGTAAAGCGCACTGCAAAACCAATTTCAAACGCGGCTTCGACGACCTCGGCCCACAAGACAAAAGGCTCACCTTCGGGGGCCTCGATTTCTAAACGCACCAGTTCCTTTGGCTCAACTTTGCCGCCGGTCAGCACGAAACAACCAGTCTTGCTGAGGTCGGTGATGGTCGCTTCCAGTTGCGACAGCACGCCTTCCCAGCGTGCCTGGAGGTTAACTTTTACTCGTGGCGATCGTCGTCGTTCGTCTGTCATGAGGGCCCTTAAGTTAGTGGCACAAATTTCAGTTTGTGTCGCGTGCATCGAAAGACATAGACTAAAGTCTATGCCACTAATTGATCTTACTCTTTGGCAAAGGGGCAGCCGCCTTCGCCGTGTTTGGTATCGAGATAGGTGCGCGCTTCCCACAGCTCAGGAAAGAATTTCTTGTTCAGCGTAGTCCGCAGATAACCCACGCCTTCAGAGCCACCAGTGCCGCGCTTGGTGCCGACCATGCGCTCCACCATCTTGATGTGGTGCGAACGCCAGAGCGAGAAGTATTCATCGTGCTCCAGCAACGCCTCCGCCAGTTGAAACTCTTCCGGTCGTTCTTCAAAGTGAGTTAGAACTTCCAATACAGCCTGCGTGCGTTTGCCGTAGCGCCGTTTGCTTTCGGCCTCGTCGGCAGTATTTTCATTAGCAGGCGCATCCAGACTACGAGCGCGTAAAGCGGCATAAAATGCGTCGGCTAAGTCCGGGCCAGCGAATCGTTTTTGCAAACGCTCATACGCAAACTCGTCGTTGCGAAACTCATTCAAGATGTTTTCCTGCTTCAGTCCCGACGCAAATTCAATCTCGCGAAACTGCATTGACTGAAAACCACTGGCCGGATTGAGCTCGTCGCGAAAGCCCAGGAAACTTATCGGCGTCATCGTTTCCAGAATGTGAATTTGATTGATCAGCAGCTTTTCAATCTCGACGACGCGGCGCAACGAGCGCGCCGCCGCCGTTAAACGATTCTCATTCGTTTGGCTGATTACCGCATCGATCTCGTGCAGAATTTGCTTGAACCAAAGCTCGTAAGCCTGATGAACGGTAATGAAAAGCAACTCGTCGTGATGCGCCGGTTCAGAGAGACAGTTCTGCAACCCAATCAAATCTGCTACGCGCAGATATTTGTTGTAAGAAAGCGGGGCATTGCTGCCGTAATCATTGCTCATAGTCAGTAGTCAGTTGTCCGTGGTCAGTGGTTATATCGGGAGGTTCCCAGTAGCCTGGTCCTTGCAACTAACAACGGACCACTGACTACTGACAAAGCCTTAGAACGCTGCGCCGGCAGTTTCATGGCTCGCGTATGCGCGCGTGTCACGAATAACTTTCATTTCATTGATAACGAGCTCGAGTTCTTCGTCTTTGGTGTAAAAGTGTGGCGAGATGCGGACGCCGGCGCCGGGCCGGTAGTCGACAATGAACTCGCGGCGAATCAATTCCTTAGTCAACGCCGCCGCGTTTTCATGTCCGATCGTAATTGTACCGCCGCGATTCGTGGAATTCTGCGGACTGGTTACCGTGAACCCGGCTTCCTTTGCCAGTTCGATCAAACGTGTAGTTTGCCGCACACTCTTTTCTCGAATTCTCTCAACACCGATCTCATTAATTATCTTGTAGCCGGATTGCGCGGCATAAAGAGCCGGAATCGCCGGCGAGCCGTGCAGAAAGCGCCTGATGTTTGGCGCGTAGTGCAATTCGGTTTCAAATGCAAACGGCTGTTCATGGGCCATCCAGCCGGTAGTTTTTGGCTCCAATTGGTTTTGCAAATCAGGCCGGACGTAAAGATAGCCCGCACCTGGTCCACCGCACAGCCACTTCACTGACCCGCCGGTCGCAAAATCTACATTGAGTTCTTTAACATTGAAAGGGACCGTTCCCGCCGATTGATACGCGTCCAGCACAACCATCGCGCCGACTTCATGCGCGCGGTCCGTAATCGCTTTCGCATTTTGCAGAAAGCCGCTCTTGAACAAGACGTGTGAGAAGGGAACCAGCAAAGTATCTTCATCAATCGCTTCCAGAAAGCGTTCGAGCGAAACCGTGATGCCGTCGTCAGAAGGCACGGTTTCAATTCTCAGCTGGCCGTCGCGCGCGTGCGCCTCGTAAACATACATTACCGAAGGAAAGTTGAGTGCCGAATAGACGATCTTGTTTCTTTTGGGCGTTGGCTCAAGGCAGGAGAGAATCAACGATTGGCAGATGGAGACGTTCTGATGCATCACGGTTGTGCCGGGCTCGGCGCCGATGATGGAGGCGATGTCGTTGCCGACCGTTACCGGCATGTCCCACCAGCCTTCAGCCCAGGCGCGCACGCCGCGCGTGGCCCACATGTCCGCGTACTCGTGCAAGCGATCGTAGGTGCCCTTCGGCATCGCGCCCAGACTGTGCGAGATTAAATAGACAGTCTTGTCGAGGATTGGAAACTCACTGCGCCACTTTAGTAGTTCGTCGGTCAAAAAACTCTCCGCTTAGCTCTTGAAGTTGAGTTTAATTTAACATAACAGACGGTAAATGATCTTTCGGCCGGCGCACTCCAAAATAAAGAAGGCACGCTGCCGTGTTAAAGTGACTGCGAAACCATGTGGAAATTCAAGAATCCAATTCGCCACGCCATTCCTGAAACACGCTGGCCAACTGCCGCGGAAGCTGAGCGCTCGCTCTTGTTTCAGCCGGTTCGCATTGGTCCGCTGGAATTGGAAAGCCGCACTTGGGTGCCGGCGATGGTTCCCTGGCGCGCGACCGATGATGGCTTTGTAACTCAGGACAACCTCGATTGGTATCGACGATTCGCGGCCGGATGCCCGGGCGCGCTGGTGGTCGAAGCGACCGGTGTGCGTGACATTCCCAGTGGTCCATTATTGCGCATCGGCCACGATCGCTTTCTGCCGGGACTAAAGCAGTTAGTGCAAACGGTAAAAGAAGCAAGCGGCGGTCATAGCAAGCTCTTCATTCAAATTATCGATTTTCTCAGCGTGAAGCGCCGACCGGAGCGCGAAAAATACTTCGCACGGTTTCTGGACTTGAGCGAACACCACCGGCGCGCGCTGGCCGAGGTTCGCAACGACAATCGCTGGCTTAGTGCTGCGGAAAGCGAAGTGCGCAATCACCTGAACGGAGCTGCGGACGAAATTCTTGACCAGGTACTCAGCAGGCGCGAGTTGGAATCCTTGCGCTTTGGTTATCGCGAGAGCGTTACCGACGTCGACCTGCCGCATGTGCGCGAATTACCTAGAGTCCTGCCGCAAATGTTTTCTGCGGCCGCTCGACGTGCGCGGGAAGCAGGGTTCGATGGCGTTGAATTGCACTACGCACATGCTTACACGATGGCTGGCTTTTTGAGTGCGCTTAATGATCGCAGCGATGGTTATGGTGGGCTGCGCGAAAGTCGCGTGCGTTTGCCGTTGGAAGTTTACCGCGCAGTGCGAAAGGAAGTTGGCGACGATTATGTAGTCGGCGTGCGTTACCTCGGTGATGAAGTGATTGCTGGCGGTAATCGTATTGAGGATGCGAGGTATTTTGGAATTGAGTTTGCGCGGGCGGGCTTTGACTTCCTGTCGCTCTCGAAGGGTGGAAAGTTTGAAGATGCGCAACAGCCGAAAGTTGGCCAGGCGGTTTATCCTTACACGGGCCAGAGTGGCTACGAATGCATGCCGACAGTGCTTTCAGACGCGGTCGGCCCTTTCGGACGCAGCGTTCCGCTAGTCGCTGCCATCAAGCGCGCGCTGAACGAAGCTGGTTTCAATACGCCGATAGTTGCAACGGGCGGCATTGGCACCTTCGAACAAGCCGAATCCATTTTGCAAAACCGGTACGCGGACATTGTTGGTTTCGCGCGCCAGGCGCTGGCCGACCCTGATTGGTTTTTGAAAGTGAAACTCGGACGAGGCGAAGAGGTCAGGCGTTGCACTTATACCAACTACTGCGAAGCGTTGGACCAGGCGCACCGGCCGGTGACGTGCAAGCTTTGGGATCGCTTGGATTTGGCTGAAGAGGGAATCGCAATGGTCGATGAAGGGCGCCGGCGCTTGCTGGCGCCGGAGTGGAAAAGAGAGGAGCAGACTGCAGGGGCACGGAGCAGGAAAGAATAGATTAAGTTTTTTCGGTCGTCACGCTATTCGCTGACCCTGCCTCCTGCCGTCTGCCCCTCGTAAGCGGCGATGAACTCAGGGTCGCGCCGTTTCAAATCCTCGCGATCGACTCTTCCGCTGCGAGTCATCAACGAATAAGCCAACTCAATCGGACTGAGATGCAGATAGTCGCGCGCGTTTTCAAACCAACGCATACTGTCCTGCGCCGCGGCTTGATATGCTTCAATCACCGGCTTGCGTGTCATCTCGAATTCCTCAAGTGCAGCGCGCCCACTCTCCTTCTTTTCAAAGCAAGCGAAAAGCGCAATCGCGTCCTCCAGCGCCAGTTTGGTGCCTGAGCCGATTGAGAAATGGGCTGTGTGCAGCGAATCGCCGAGCATTACCACATTTGCAAACGACCAGTTTGCGTTTTTCACCAGCAGGAAATTAAGCCACTTCGAATTATTCGAAAGCAACGGCTGACCCGCCAGGTCCACTGCAAATACCTTTTCAAGATAATGTCGGGTTTCATCGTCGTTCATTGCAGCGAACCCGCCGGCGTCCCAGGTTTTCGGATCGCATTCGATGATGAACGTGCTGGTAGTTTCGTTGAACTTGTAAGAGTGGGCCGCAAAGACGCCCCCTTCGTTTCCACGAAATGTCAGCGTCAGGCCGTGGAACAGTTGGTTGGTGCCATACCAGATGTAACGATTGGGACGAAGGTCGAGCGAAGGGTGAAACTCATCCGCGTATTGTTTGCGCGCGGTGCTGTTGACTCCGTCAGCCGCCACGAGCAGATCGCAATCGGCGCGCAACGACTCAAGGTCAGCAATCTCGGTGCGGAAAAGTAATTCGATACCAAGTTGCTCGCAGCGTCTCTGCAGAATTTTAAGCAACTGGAGTCGCGCAATTCCGGAAAAGCTGTTGCCGTGGATCGAGATCTTTTCGCCACGATGGACTACGTCAACATTGTCCCAAGCCGCGAAACTCTTGGTGATTTCGGCATGTGATTTTTCATCGGCGGCGCGCAAATTTGTGAGTGTCTTCCCGGAAAACACGACGCCCCAACCAAACGTGTCGTCGGGCCCGGTGCGTTCAAACACTTTGATTTGATGGGCGGCGTCGTCCTTCTTCATGAGAATGGCGAAATACATTCCCGCCGGTCCGCCGCCGATGACATTGATTTTCATGCAGTTTCACTTATTGCCTTTTCGAGAAGATCACTGATGCTCAGGTTTGCAGCCCATTCACGCAAGTAGTCGAGGTCAAGTTGTTTCGCAGACGCACCGAGAATTCCGGCGACATCGCGCCACTGGGCGTTTGAAACTCTCCCACCAGCGTCATACCAACGTAGTTTTGCCAGGATGGTGTCCTCTGCTGTCGCTACGTAGATCATCTGGTCAAGGTCCGGCGCAAGCTTCTTCAATTCACGTCGCTCAATTTGTTTTTTTGAGAACTCATCCGACTTCGGGATAAAGATGTCGATCTTGAAAACTGAATCGAAGTGAATAGCATTGAACGATTGCTTCCGATCAATCGCCTCGCGCACTGCCTTCTCATCAACGTAGAAATCTTTTTGCAGCGCGGTTAGGAGCGGAATAACTTGCTCAGATCTCACGTCTGCGACAATGTCGATATCGGCGGTCGAACGGTACATCCCATGCATAGAGCTCGCGAGCGACCCGACGAGGACATAGGTGATGCGCTGTTGGTCCAGCACACTTGCAACAAGGGACAACACTGCGAAGGGACTCTCCATCTGTTCGAATCATTGTCCTTCTAACTTGGGATCGAAACCGTAGGCTCGAATCACTTCTTCGCGAGAAAGCACGCGAGCAATGAAGCGCCGGCGGATCTCGTCTTCACCGGCGTCGGCAAAGCGGGCACGGATATCGGCCATGACGAGTTGGCGAGTGGCTTGAGTGAGCTCAAAAGCCAGAGCAAGGCGCTTCCACTCAGGAAGCCGGCGCATTAATGCAAAGTGCATTTCCTGGGCTTCGGGTGATGTATCTGGGGAAAGAGGTTTCATTTCATCCAGTGCGGGACACACAAGAATGTCTACTCCTTCAGCAACTGGCTCGCGATGATCAATTTCTGAATCTCCGAAGTGCCTTCGTAAATTCTTAATGCGCGAATGTCGCGATAGAGGCGTTCCACCACGCTGCCGCGCACGAGCCCAGTGCCGCCATGAATTTGCAGTGACTGATCGATGATCCGCGAAGCTGCTTCGGTGGCAAAGAGTTTTGCCTCACTCGCTTCTCGAGTGACGCGCGCCGCCGACGTGTCTTTTAGATATGCAGCCCGATAAACCAACAGCCTGGCGGCATCAAGTTCTGTTACCATATCCGCAAGTTTTTCCTGAATTAGCTGATGCTCAGCCAGCAATCGCCCGAACTGTTTGCGGCTTCCCGCGTAGCGCACCGCTTCGTCGAGCGCACGGCGCGCCATGCCACATGCTGCAGCGCCGACGCTGGCGCGGAACGTATCCATGGTGCGCATGGCCAGTAGAAAGCCATCGCCTTCGGCGCCTACCAAATTGTCGGCAGGCACGCGGCAATCCTTCAGTTCAATCTCTCCGATCGGGTGCGCCGCCAGCATCGAAGTGCGTTCGATCACATTAAAGCCTGCCAGCTTTGCGCCAACGACGAATGTGGATAACGCGGCGCGTCCATTCGCATCCGTGCCGGTACGCGCAAAGACTGTGTAGAAGTCGGCGACGCCGGCATTGGAAATAAAGCGCTTGCTGCCATTAATGACATAACTATCACCATCGCGCCGCGCGGTCGTTGTGATCGAGGCGACATCGGAACCGGCATCGGGTTCAGTTAGCGCAAACGCGGCGATCGCTTTGCCTTCAGCGGCGCGCGAAAGCCAGAAATCGCGCACGTGTTCAGGCGCCGCCTGACTAATGGCATAAGTTCCGAGTCCCTGCATCACGAAAGCAACATCAGCGAGCGGCGAAGAGTAGGCGAGCGCTTCGCGGATCAGGCAAAGCGCACGGACGCCGAGGTTGACGCCGGGATCGGCGACTGCGTAACGCAGCACGCCCGCTTCCGCGAGTATGCCGATGTATTCCCGCAGGCGCGCATCCACGTCACGTTCTTCAATCGCAGTGGGCTCGATTTCAAGCCGGACGAAGGTTTCCATGTCTCCGGCCAGCGTCAGGTGTTGCGGAGTCAGAAAGGGAAGTTGGGCGATGAATTTATCCATAAGATTTAAATAAGCGCGGTTGGCGCTTTGTACTTCGTGCTTTGAACTTTGTGTTGCAGCCCGAAGTGCCTAGACTTCAAAACCCAGTTACAAAGCACAAAGCACAAAGTGCAAAGTTCCCAGCACAAAGTTCAAAAGGTCACTCCTATTCAAACTTTGGTTCTCGCTTGGCAACAAACGATTCGTAAGCTTCGCGATAGTCAGGATGCTGCATGCAGATCGCCTGCGCCTGCGCTTCTGATTCCAGAGCGGCATCCAGGTTCATATGCATTTCGCGGTTCAGCATCTCTTTAGTCTTGGCGAGCGCGAATGCCGGGCCTTTCGCAAGTCGCTGCGCCAGCTCGTTTGTTGTCTGTTCCAGTTCTGCCGCCGGAACGACACGGTTATAAAGTCCGATTCGTTCCGCTTCGGCAGCGGAAATGAAATCGCCCGTGCACAGCAACTCAGTCGCTTTCGCGAGACCGACAACCCGCGGCAACAAATAAGCTGCGCCCATGTCGGCGCCGGACAACCCGACTTTTACAAACAAGAATGCAATTTTCGCAGCTTCGCTGGCGATGCGAATGTCCGAGGCGAGCGCGATGCAGGCGCCGGCGCCGGCGGTGGTGCCATTAAGAGAGGCAATGACTGGTTTTGGCAGCGCGCGCATATTTCGTATCAGCTCGCACGTCATGCGCGTAAACTCCAGCAAGCCTTCCATGTCGCGACTGAAAAGCTCACCGATAATGTCGTGCACGTCGCCACCGGAACAGAAAGCCCGGCCCGCTCCTGTGATCACAACAACCCGAACATCTTTTTCATTAGCGAGCGCCGCAAAAACATCAGTCAGTTCGCGATAAACTTCAAAGGTCAGCGCGTTGAGACGTTCCGGACGATTGAGCGTGATGGTTGCCACGCCGTCTTCGTCCTTTTCAAAAAGAAAACTTTTGGGATTAAGCATTCAAATGGTGATGAACTAAGCGGGCAGCACCGCTATCGCTTCAATTTCAACCTTGGCCGCCTCGTCCAGCAGGCTCTTGACTTCGACCAGCACCATCGCCGGAAAATGCCTGCCCATGTGCGCGCGATAGCGTTCGCCCACTTCGCGCAAGCGCCCGAGGTATTCATTCTTGTTGACAACATAAATCACCATGCGCGCGACGTTCTCTGCTTTGCCGCCGGCGGTTGCCACTACGGTCATCACATTTGCCAGTGCCTGATCAAATTGCTCGGCAAAGTCATTGCTCAAAAACGACTGCTGTTGGTTCCAGCCGATCTGGCCCGCCACAAACAACAGTCTGCCGCCAGCCTCCGCCAGTATGCCGTTTGCATAGCCGTGCGGGACGCCTAAAGATTCCGGGTTTATGAACTGGAAAGTCATCGGACGTGAGTGTAACGCAAACCGTTAGTTTGCGCCCAAGGGAAACAGTACAGGAGCCACGAGAAAAGGGCCGCCTGCTAAAGACGGCCCCAAAAATTCCAGTAAGTTGGTTTTCTTAGAGAACCTGATCGAGGCTCTTGGCAAGTTGCCCTGCCAGGTTACCGTTCGGATCAAGTCCGCCGATAGGTGCGCCAACCGGGTTGCCTTGCTTGTCGATAATCACGATCGAGGGCAACTGATCGATGCCGAACTTTTTGGAGGTCGCGCCATCCGGATCGCGCAACACGGTCACCTTCAATCCATACTTAAGCGCGAACGAACGCAACTGTTCGTCGGTGGCAAAGTTCTTCGATTTCTGATCTTCCGACTCGGTGCTCACCCAATAGACCACCACGCCGCGATCGCTGTATTCGTCAGCGAGTTTTCTGACTCCGGTCAACTGCGTTTTGGAAAGAGGAAGCCAGGAAGCGCCAAACGCCAACACGACCACTTCGCCGCGCAGGCTGTCGGAAGTAATTGTCTGGCCGTCGATCGAGCGCAGGGAAAAGTCCACCGGCCCGTGGCCTTGGGCCACCGCCAACGAAGCGGCCAGCGCCAACACCATAAACAGGGCAAACAGGGGTTTTCGGTTTCTCATTTACTCTCCTTTGCCCAAGCCAATTGGCTGGGCAGTGCGTTAGATGAACGGGGCAAGGTTTTAGTTGGTCTCCTCCCTGGTCCTGCTAGGTATCGTTTGCAGCTCAGGAAGCTGTGCTTTTCGCTGGCAAAACGCCAAAAACCTCTAGGTGCAACGACCGGTAATCATCCCACGTGTCCATGTCTCGCGCAATATAAATCGAATTAACCGGAACGCGCGTCACTTCGCCGCGATGTGCGTCGAAAAAGGACTTCAGGCCGCGAGCTGGATCGAGGTTGAGGAGTTCGTTGCGAAAACTCAGGTCGATTAAGACCGGATGACCGCCGCGTCCCTGGTTTGTGGGACTGACAAGTCGCGCGCCGACACGCCACTCCTGGATCAGCCGGGTTACAACTTCGTCAGGGACCGCCGGGTGGTCCACCGGAGTGATGACGACTGCCCGGGCTTCATGGGGCAACGCGCGCACGCCATGAAGAATTGAAGCGGCCATGGCGCTGTCCGCGTCTGGATTGGTTGCGAAGATGACGTCGCTATCTTGCAGCTGGGATTCTATTTCGGCGGCGCGATGTCCCACGACGACAATGATCGTTTCAACGCCGCCGTGGCGAAGATATTCAATGGTCGATTCGATGACGGTTGTGTTGCCGAAAGGAAGCAGAGGCTTGAAAGCGCGCATGCGGCTGGATTGACCGGCGGCAAGTATGATGGCGGCAACGTCGTTGGCCGTTGGTCTTTGAACTTCGGTCTTGGTCATTTGTTGTCAGAACTTGGAACTTAGTACTTTGTGCGTAGCTATTTTCCTGATAACAGGATCGGAACACAGTACAAGCTCAAAGTACAAAGACCCGACTGTCAACTATTAGGGGATTGCTAATTCGCGGAGAGCCCGCAGCGTGTATTGCCGCGCCATTTGTTTGCGCCAGTTCATGACGAAATCGGTGTTGTCGAGCGGGCGCGCTTTAATGTAAGCGGCTTCGGCGGCAGCCTGGATGTGGTCGTCATCGAAGGCGTGGCCAATGAGTGCGGCGCCGGCCTCAGCAATCTGAATCGGTGAGGGTGCGATACCCCCGAGGACTATCTTCGCGTCTCGCACTGTACGGTTACCGTCAGCGTGGCCATTTTCAAGCTGCACGTAGGCGGCAACGCCCAAGACGGGAAAATCAAACGCGCCGCGACGACGAAGTTTCTGATACGAAGCGCGCCACCCGTTGGTTGGCGGCAAATGAATATCCACGAGTAACTCGTCCGGCCGCTTCTTCAAATAATCGATGCCGTCATCGTTATAGAAACCGGCCGCGTCAATCATTCGTTCACCCAGCGTTGATGCCAAGCGAAACTTTGCGCCAATGGCGACCATCACCGGAACCAGATCGGATGACTGTACCGCCCAGCATTTGGAGCTGCCCGGCGCCACCCAGCAAACGTCGCCATCCTTCTTCAAACAAAAGTTAATGCCTTTGCGCCATTCGTAATTCTGATCGTAATAGTTGCAGCGCGTGTCGAGCAGTAGGTTACCGCCAATCGTTCCCATGTTCCTGAGGATGGGCGTCGAGATCGTGCGCGCGGCGTGAGCGATAACCGGGTAGTCGCGATTGATTAGCGGGTGTTCGACAATGTCAGTGAGTGTTACCGACGCGCCGATGCGAATGCCTGACTTGCCATCACCGGTAATCTGATTCAACTCCGGAACACGCATCACGGAAATAACCGTGCGCGGTGTTTGTTGCCGGCGCTTCATGTTGGGATAAAGATCAGTGCCGCCGGCAACAAACTGCGCTGTTGGACCAACATCGCCGACGATCTTCACCGCCTCCGCGATTGTGCGCGGAACGTGGTATTCAAACTTGGGAAGTCGCATCATAACTGCTCGTTGTACCCCTTGACCCTATTCGGATTCGACTTTTGCCAGTTTCAAGACAAACGCAGGAGTCGTTGGCTCGCCCTTGAAGAAGTCTTTCGGAACGCCCCGTGTGAGCGCCCAGCGATCGAGCCACGAAATACCGCCAGCACCGATAAACGTGTCCGGAGAGGCATAGGCTTTGTCCGTCAAAGCAGCTTCAAGCGTAATGAATTTGTAGCCGCGCTGCTGCAACAGGGCGACGATGTCTTTGAAATGATCTGCATTGATCGCGTTGGCATGCACTAGCAAGACCTGTTTGATATCGCGGCCGAAGAGTTTGCGCGACTGTTGCTCGTAGTAAGCAAACTTTGCTTCCATGTAGGGCACGTAAGCATCCGCGACCTGCTTCATAGCGGCCGAGTCGTTTGCGTCCCGGGCATTATCGTAAGCGCGGGCGAAGATCCATTCCGAGTTATCGATTGTCACCGGAGCAACAGAGTAACCGTGCGAATGGAGAAACGACACAAACTGGTCACGAGTCTCGACCGACCTGCCGGTATGTAGAAACGGATGGCGAAAGTAGCGGAGCTGCTTTTGCCGTTGGGCCATCATGCCGCGAATTAACGCTTCGCCGCGCAGCACGTCCGCTTCGAAATCAGCAAGCGGAGTGGAGTTAAGCGAATGATGCGAGTAACTGTGATTGCCCAACTCCAGCCCGGCATCGAGCCAGGTTTGCAACAAGGCGACGCGCGCCGGGTCTAATTCGTTATTGCTGTAAAGTTTGGTTTCATTCACAAAACCAATAACCGGCGCCTTGCTTTGCTTGAACGTCGTTAAGAGCTTGTTGGTGATTTCTGCCCAACTCTTGTCGTCACGCAGGGTTGAGATAACAGGTAAATCATCGAACGTGATCGCTACCTCGAGCCGGCGCGGTGCTGGCCCGCCGCTGGTGGTCGGCACCCAGGCAGCAGCGAGCAGGATCAAAATTGACAGGCTTTTCTTAAACATATAAACGACCCTTACAAATGCGCTTCGCCGCGCTGCGGCTGTCGACCTGCGAAAATCATTTTGATCTTGATGATGGGTTGATCGGGATGCGCCGGGTTCCCAATCACTCGTTGATTCATACAATCAACGTGAAGATCCAGACTTTCAAGCACAGTCTGTCCAATTAGTACTTCGGAACCCAGCACTAACATCTCCTCAGTTGTGCGGCGACCGAGAAGGCCGATACCCACCACCTCCGAAATGTCGACATCTTCGGCGGCGTCATTAGCGTACGTTGCTCTTGCCTTGCCGACTATGGCCAGACCAAGAAGTTGGACGACGTGTGCTGGCAACACAGATCGAACCGCGCCGGTATCAACCAGAGCCTCAGACTCGTAACTGCGAATCTTGTCCGCCGTGAGCAATCCTCGCCGAACCATGGCCTCATCCACGGCATTAGTTAGCTTAACTTTTACTCTTACCTCTCCCATCGGTGCTTTGCCTCCCTGACTGGGTTTTGACGGCAGCCCCGCACTCTCGCGGCGAGCAGCGACACGGATTGTGCGGAGCTTGTCCTGGGAAGGCAATCGGTCTTCGCTTGATGTAGTTTTCTTCTTCATGCAAGTTCTCTGGCAAACCCTACGAATGCACCGCCACGCGCGGCATTTCTTTACCATCACCGCCTTGGTCGGGCGTCAACACGCGCAACGGCTCGGGCCATTCAACCGTCGGCACTGCGACCGGTCCATAGCGACCATCGCGGCCCTTCGCTTTCTCTTTAAGCGCTTTCAAAACTTTTTCCGGCGTGATTGGTACTTCATCGATGCGCACTCCGACTGCGTCATAGACAGCATTTGCGACAGCAGGCGGCACCGGCAGCAGCGGTCCTTGTCCAACTTCCTTGGCGCCATAC